>CBQVAZ010000755.1:0-2107 GCA_967720205.1 uncultured Gemmatimonadaceae bacterium
GCGCGATCGAATTCCAGCCCGTGCTCGACTGACTTGAGCGCCTCGGCCATCTGACCACGCTGGGCCAACAAGCGCGCGACCATGAAGTGTGCCGCGGCGATCGACGGATCCAGCTCAGCCGCGCGGCGATACATGCCCAGCGCCTGATCCAGATCGTCTCCTTTTATGAAGACGTTACCGAGATTGAAGTGAGCGAGCGGGTCGCGCTCATTCAGCTTGAGCGCGGCTCGATAGACGCTCGCCGCTCCGTTGAGATCGTTCTGCGCCTCGAGCGCGATCCCCATGTTGATGTAGGCCAGCGGCTGCAACGCATCCTTCGTTAGGCTTTCTCTGAAGGATTGCACGGCGCCGGCAGGATCGCCGCTTTCATTCTGCGCCAGCCCCAGATTGAGCAGCATGCGGGCACTCGTGGGATCGATCTCGCGCGCCTTGCGATAGACGCCGACTGCAGCCGATGCATTGCCGCGCGCTCGCAGCTGATCGGCGAAGAATCCGAGCACGACGGACCAGCGTCGTCTGAGCGGCCACTCATCCGCGCCCGCCGCGTTCAGCCGCTCGCCCAACACGCGATGCACAGCCGGCACGTTGCCGGCGGCGTAGTGCAGCGATGCGAGTGCCATAGCCCGGACATCGATATCGCGGTGCGCAGCGAGTGCTTCCAGGCGCTGGCGCGCGCTGCTGCTCAAGCCCGCCATGTCTGGCTCCAAATAGCGCTCGGCGAAGTGCGCCAGGCCATCGACGAGCGCCGCTGCGTGTCTCTCGTCAGGCACCAGCAGCAGCTCGGCTGCGTCTTTCTCGTTGTCTGCCCTGACTCCGCGAGTCAGCGCACTGACGGCACGTGGCAATGGCTTGAGCGTTCCGTACCAGGTCGCTGTCTGCTGCTCGAGGGCGACCGTTGCGCGCTCCTGATGACAGCCTTTGCAGGCACTGACGACGCCTAACGTGGAATCGAACGCCGGACGCGGGATCGGGATCGTGTGATCGCTGCGGGCGTAGCGCAGTGTCGTGCCGATCTCTGGCTCCTGCAGATACGGCATGTGGCATGAGACGCAGCGACTTCCTGGCGATGTTGCAGCGTGATGCGTGTGTGCCGCCGCAGCCAGCGCTTTGCTGGCGTGACACGACGTGCATTGGCGATCGTCGAAGCGGCCCGGAAGAGGTGCGCCAGCCACGTCGCGGTACGTCTGCGAATGGGGATCGTGACACGTCGTGCATGTCAGCGAACCATTGCGATAACAATCCGAATAGAGATGCCCCTGTTGGTACGCGAATGTCTTGATGCGGCCGTCTGGGTAGAACGGCGCGTCACCGAGGATCGGGAGCAGCGTCGAGTAGTGGCTGAGCAGATCGCCCCCAGGCAGGTAACCCGGCGCGAGTTGATCCTTCAGCGCATGGCACTGCCAGCAGACACCTAACGACTGGTCCTTGCCCAGCGTCGCGAGTGCCGTCATGCCGACGTCGCCCGTGCGCGCGCCCTCGCCGCTCGTGACGAGCTCGATGTGGCGCTTGCCCGGCCCGTGACATGATTCGCAGTTGATGTCGAGAGACGAATAGCTCGTCACATATCCGTGCGCGGTGGAATCCAGCGCCACCGAGATCTGGCTGCCGTGGCACGACTGGCAGTTGGCGTAGCGCAGCTCGTCGCCTAACACACGCGTCGGCGGCCAGTCGCCGCAGTCCGCGAGCGACATGTCCGGCGTGATCCGCAACCAGCCGCGGTTGGCACGCGAATTCGTGTTGCAGAACCACGTGTTTTCCTTTGCGATGAAGTCGAACGGCAGAAAGCGCACAGTCCCATCGGGGAAGCGCGAGACGAATCCCTGCGTCCCGCCGCCGACCATGTGCCCGCCGCCGACAACGCCGTCGACGTGAAAGACTTGATCCGGTCGACCGGCCTTCCTAACGCTGAACGTCAGCGCGTTGCCGTTGCGGCCCGGCGTTACGACGGCGTCGCTGAAGCGAATGGGGGGTCCGTTGAAGCGCGCAATGACACGCGCCTCACTCGGCGCTCCTCCGGCTGCGGCGTGCGTCGAGCGTTGCCACGCCGAGTACTGCGGCGCGTGACACGACGCACAGCGCTGCGAGCCGACGAAGCCAGATGGCTGCG
>CBQVAZ010000756.1:0-2105 GCA_967720205.1 uncultured Gemmatimonadaceae bacterium
TTAGGCTCTCGCAAACACATTAGCTCGGGAGAACCATGCTACAAGAAGTCGCGCTGTCGCCGCTCGCCGCGTGGGAGAGCTTCTACGTCATCGTCGGCTCCTCGGCCGCGGCGCTCACTGGACTGCAGTTTGTCGTCATCGTACTCGGCGCCGAGATGAACGTGATTGGAGGCGGCACGGCGGTGCGAGCGTTCGGCACGCCGACGATCGTGCACTTCGGTGCGGTCCTGCTCGTGTCCGCGATCCTGAGCGCGCCCTGGCACTCGCTCACGAATGCGGGCCTTGTACTCGCCGCATGCGGTTTGTGCGGTACCTTGTACACAATCAATATCGTTAGGCACGCTCGGCGGCAGCAGGACTACAAGCCTGTGCTCGAGGATTGGCTGTGGCATTTCACCTTCCCCCTCTTCGCGTATCCGACGCTACTTCTCGCCGCACTACTGCTTCGTAGTCATCCCGTTGCCGCGCTGTTCTGGGTCGGTGCGATCACAGTTTTTCTCTTGTTCATCGGCATCCATAACGCGTGGGATGCCGTGACGTGGATGGCTCAGCGACAACGGCGGAGCTCCGAAGAATCGTCCACTCCGAGTTAGACGTTATGCAGATCGCGATTCTGGGATCGGGAAACACATCTCGAACCGCTTGCATTGCTCGTTGCGGAGCTGGCGTACAATCAGGGCCGGCGGCCTGAGGTCGGCGTTCGTTTTCTTCGGCGCGCGCGCCGGTGATCGCAGTCACTGCGTAAGCGCGACAGCCGGCTGATTTTGGAGCGCGTCCCCACGGGGTGAGCCGCGCGCGTGCACACAGCGCGCTCTCACAGACGCGAACCAAACATTCTCCAGCTGTATGACTCGCCAAGATTGGTACGGTGGGCTGCTGAGGACGGCTTTCCCTTCCGTCCGGAGTTTCGCTTGTGTCGAGGCGAGAACGTGGCGCTCGCTCCTCGGACTCGCGTTGGCCTTTGCTGCCGCAGCATGCGGAGACATCACGGGAGTCTCGCCGAAAGCGAATCAGGTTCCCGTAGACCCGTCAGTCGCACAAGCAGTGACCGCGGCGGGCGTCACGTATTACGTGAGCCCTAACGGCAAAGATCACTTCCCAGGAACATCCCCTGCGCAGGCGTGGAGGACGCTCGGCAGGGTGAACAGGAAGGCCTTTGCTGCTGGCGATCGCATACTCTTCCAAGGCGGCACGGTGTTCAGCGGGACTCTGCGCTTTACCGCCAGCGCTAAAGGCACCGCTGCAGCTCCGATTGTTGTCAGCAGCTTTGGCGGTGGCCGCGCGACAATCGATGGCGGAGCGGGCGACGCGATTTTCCTCTACAACACGTCCGGGTACGAGATCAGGAACATCAACGTCGTCGGGTCGGGGAGGACCACGAACACCGGCCGCGGGGTCAATTTCTACGCCGACATCGCAGGCGGGGTGAAGCTACCGTACATCCGCATCGACAGTGTCGACGCGAGCGGCTTTGGCGGCTGGGGCATTTCGATTGGCAGCTGGAATGGCTCCACCGGCTTCACCGACGTTCGCGTGACATATGCATCCACGCACGACAACGGGCATGGGGGAGTGACCACCTATGCGCAGCTGCCGTACGCGCATCGGAGTTTCTACTTCGGCCATCTGGTCTCGTACAACAACGCCGGAGTGTCTGGGCTGACCGTCAACAGCGGAAGCGGGATCACGATGGGAGGAGTGACGAGTGGAGTCATCGAGCGCTCCGTTGCGCACGACAATGGATGGCTCAACACCGCGTCGGAGGGACCGGTAGGCATCTGGGCCTACGACTCGGACAGCGTGGTGATCCAGCGTAATGAATCGTACCGCAACCGAACCAACGGCACAGCAGACGGCGGTGGTTACGACCTGGACCAGAACACGCGCAACTCGATCGTGCAGTACAACTACTCGCACGACAACGACGGCCCCGGTTATCTCATCGCGCATTCGCCTAACAACTCCAATCATTCCAATAACAAGTTTCGCTATAACATCAGTCAGAACGATGGTCGCAAGAACGCATCGGGCGCGATCATGATCTGGGGCCGCGCGATAGGCGCTGAGTTTCACAACAATTCGATATACCTGAAGCCTTCGCTTTC
>CBQVAZ010000757.1:0-2102 GCA_967720205.1 uncultured Gemmatimonadaceae bacterium
CGCTCGACTCCAACTTCGCGGCCGCGTACGCGAGTATGCCCTATAGGTACTTCGGACTCGCGGGACGCGCGCCGGACATGAAAAGCTCGCGAGACTTCCAGCAGCTCGCGTTAGGTGCCGCTCGCAAGGCGCTGGCGATAGACTCGTCCCTTCCTGAAGCACACGCTGCTCTCGGGGTGTCGCTCTCGATGGGGCTCTCCGGTCTCCCCGACGCGGAAGCAGCGTTCCGCCGTTCGCTCGAGCTCGGGGGCTCGCCGCGCGTTCGCGAGCATCTCTCGAGAGTACTGATGTGGACCGGCCGACATGCGGAGGCACTCACAGAGGCGTTGCGCGCGGCGGCGGAAGATCCCTTGTCGCCATCAGCGGCTGCTGATGTCGGCGAGGCGCTATGCGTGAATCGCCGTTATGCGGAGGGCCTCGCGCAGTTAAAGCGTCTCGCGGCTGTTCGTCCCCCGCTTCAGAGAATCAGATCTTATACTGGCCTCTGCTACGCGATGCAGGGCATGTGGCCCGAAGCGATCGCGGCATTCGGCGACGGCAGAGCGCAGGATCCGTTTTCGCCGTTGTTTGGATATGTCGTTGCGCGCTCGGGTGACGTAACCAGAGCGAGGCGAATGCAGGCGGCAGCGATCGAACGCTGGCAAGGCACTGGAAGAGGCAGTGCTACAGTCGCGTTCATCGCCGCGGGGCTTGGTGACTACGATCAGGTGTTCGAATGGCTCGATCGGGCCCAGAACGACCTCGGAAGCTGGGCCTCGACGATGTACCCCTTATTCGACGATGTGCACGCCGATCCCAGATTCGAACGACTGCGCGAGCGGCTGCTACTTCAGAAGCGATAGCGAATCGCGAGATGGAGCTGGTACGCGGATTCGCCAGCAGCATCGTCCAAGCAGTCGAGAGTTTCGAACGGGGGATGAGAGCACGACGGGCTGTCGTTCGTCGCTACTTCATCGCTGGACATCGCTCAGGTACAAGCACAGGACGAGCACCCGGAGTTGTCAGCTCGAAGCGCGCCTCCTTCACGACATCAGAGCTCGAGCCGACGTACGCTGTGAAGCGCCCTGGCTCTACGACGCGACGCATCGCTGCATCGTAAAACGCGAGATCGTTCTGGGAAATCGTGAAGCGCACGCTGTTCGTCTCGCCCGGCTTGAGCGACACGCGGTGGAAGCCGCGCAGCTCCTTGACGGGCCTCGTTAGGCTCGCCACGTCGTCGCGCACGTACAATTGCACCACTTCATCGCCGGCGACTGTTCCGCTGTTCGTCACGTCCACTTCCACGCGCAGCGAGTCACCGCTGCGAAGCGTCGTTTTGTCCAGGCGCGGCGCGCTGATTGTGAACGTCGTGTAGCTCAGCCCATGACCGAACGGATAGAGCGGCGTCCACGGGATGTCGATGTACTTGCTGCTGTATTTGTTGTTCTGCTGCGGCGGGCGTCCGGTGTTCTTGTGCGCGTAGTAGATCGGTATCTGCCCTGTTGCTCGTGGGAACGTCACCGGCAACTTGCCACCAGGGTTGTGATCGCCAAACAGCACGTCGGCCGTCGCCGCTCCCGCCTCGATTCCTGCGAACCACGTTTCGAGAATCGCGGGCACGTTGTCGTGCAACCATTGTATGGCGAGGGGCCGACCGTTCATCAGGACAACTACAGTCGGCACTCCTGCCGCCTGCACTGCCTGCGCGAGCTTCAGCTGCGCACCTGGCAGCTCGATCGATGCACGACTCGCCGCCTCGGCGCTCATATCGGGAATCTCGCCGATCACGAGGACGACAGCCTGCGCTCGCCGCGCGACGCCGACTGCTTCGGCGATGCCGCTCGTGTCGTCACTCGTAGGCGCTGCGCCTTTCGCATAGAGCACGGTCGTTTGTTGGGACACGGCGCGCTTGATGCCGTCGAGCACTGAGTAGCCGTCCTGCTTGCGACCCATGCCGACCCAGTTGCCTAACGTGGCCACCGTATCAGCTGCGAGCGAGCCGATGACCGCGATTGTGCCGAGGTCCTTTCGTAGGGGCAACGTGCCGCGATCGTTTTTTAGGAGGACCATCGTCTGGCGCGCGACCTCTCGAGCGGCAGCCCGGTTCTCGCTCGTCAGGGTCA
>CBQVAZ010000758.1:0-2101 GCA_967720205.1 uncultured Gemmatimonadaceae bacterium
GACGAGAGCGGCCAGAAGCGCGAACCGATGCCTCCAGCCAGGACCACAGCCCAAAGCGCGGCGTCCGCCTCGAGCAGCGCCTCCCGCTGTAGCCTTTGTTCGGGCAGTGTTCCCACCGCAGGCGCCCCGCCACCTGACAGAACAGGCGGCCGGGGTGTACCAGGAGGACGAAGCGGTGGAAGGTTCATCCGACTGCTAGGGGATAGGTGATAGGGGATCGGGGGCTAAACTATAACGCACGATGTCCGAGCACAGCGCAGGATCTCTTTCAAATCAGCCAGCACTCGCGGTCACGCGAGCCAACCTGCGCACGTACCTCGGCGACGCCACACGGAAGCAGCAGCTCGTCACCCCCATCTTCGACCTCATCGCGCCGCGCTACGACCGCTTCACTCGCGCATTCTCCTATGGATTGGACGCGCGCTGGAAGGATGAGCTGATTCATTGGATCACGCGCGACATCGGCGGCAAGCACGTGGACGCCCTGGACGTTGCCTGCGGGACTGGTGATTTGGCGATCCGCACCGCGCGCGCGATCCCCTCGGCGCACGTGCGCGGAATCGACCTCTCCGACCAGATGCTCGCGCTCGCGCGATCGCGCGTGGGCCACGCGCTTCAACGCCGAGTGACGTTCTCACACGGCGACCTGGCTCGACTCGATGCATCACGAGCGAGCGTCGATGTCGCGACGGCCGGGTACGCGATCCGGAACGCCCCCGATCCGCGCGCCGCGTTAGGCGAGCTCGCGCGCGTTCTGCGACCGGGAGGGCGGCTTTACGTTCTGGATTTCTTCCGCCCCGCTTCCGCGGTGTGGCGCGCGCTGTACCTCGGTTACTTGCGCGTAGCGGGGGTCACGGTCGGTTGGCTCTGGCACCGGGCCCCCGCCGCCTACGAGTACATCGCAGAATCCATCGCGCAATTCGTCTCGCACGACGAATTTGCCTCCTGGTTGTCGGAGGCGGGGTTCCAAGTGACCAGCGTGCGGCCGAAGCTCCTTGGCGGCGTCGCCCTGGTTTCGGCCGTGCGGCGTTAGGCGCCTCGCCCCTTTTCCGCCCCGCTCATCGCGATACGACCGACGGCATGAGTGCCGACAGCCACAACCGGGAAAGCGAATAGCGCACAATGCGCGCTGCGGATCACACCGGTCGCGGTGCTCCCCACGAGCACGCGATCGAGGAAGCCGAGTCCCTTGCTGCCGACGACGATGACATCGGCGCCAACTTCGTCGACGGCGGCTATGAGTTCTTTCGTCGTCTTCCCTTCTCGAATCACCGTTTTCACGGTCACGTTCGGCGGAGCGTCCAGCTCGCGTATGACGCGCTCGAACGCCGGGCCGACGCCGCGCTCATACTCGGCGCGCCATTCAGCGTACGCGGTCGGCTGAAGATCCCAGCGTGGCGCCACATGGACGAGCGTGACGCTCGTTAGGCTCGGTACATAAACCAATGCCGCGTGCGCGGCCGCCATCCCCGCGCCGCTGAAATCCACGCCGCTGACCGCGTGGCGTGGCAACTGCGAGTATGACTGCGGCACCGCGAAGATCGGCGTGTGCGCAGCGCGCAACGTGTGCAGCGTGGTCTCGCCGCCGAAGATGCGATCCATCATTTGATGGTGCCCCAGGCCCATGACGATGACGGCAGCGTTGAGGCTTTCGGCCACGCTCGCGATCATCGTGGCCGGATCGCCGCTGCGAAGCTCGACGGGCCAGTTCGCGTCACGTCCTATGACGTCGGACAATTGCGTCCGCACGCGAGCGAGCAGCGCGTCGCGACGCTCTTCAGCGAGGTCTTCGATCGGGACAACGAAACCGTATTCACTTGCCACCACCGGCGGTGGCTCGAGGACCGCGAGGACGCGCACGTCGCGGCCAGTCGCCTCGGACAGTTGCCCGGCGGCGAGAACGGCGGCGTCTGACTCCTTCATGCCGTGGGTTGCGAGCAGAATGGGCTCGCTGCCGCGCGACTCGTTAGGGTTCGCGGAGTATGCGCTCATGAGACCTCCCTTGACCGTCTGGGCCGCAGAATGCGGCGAGGCGTGTACTCCCTAATACCGCAGGAGCCGGTCCAGCGTGCAATCGGAAAGAGCCGGACCCGAGTGTGGG
>CBQVAZ010000759.1:0-2101 GCA_967720205.1 uncultured Gemmatimonadaceae bacterium
CGGCTGTGCGCTCACGAATCATCCATACGTGCCAATCGAAGAGAGCACACCTCCTTCTCGCGTCGATCGCGTCGTCGCCGTTTCGGGGACGAACCTGTTGCTCACTGCGTCCGACATCGCCGCGCACAGCGCTGTCGACGCGGTGCCGCGGCCACGGCAGCGACTGGACGAGGATCCGTACTACGTGCTCTTCACGTCCGGCAGCACGGGAGAGCCGAAGGGCGTCGTCATCCCCCGAGAAGCTGTTGCGGCGTTTCTTGGCTGGGTCACGAGCGAACACCACATCGAACCCGGGAACGAGGTGTTCCTCAATCCGTCGAGCTTCGCCTTCGACCTTTCGGTGATGGACATCTACGGCGCCCTAACGAGCGGTGGTACCGTCGTCTCGGTGACGCGGGACCATGTGGACAATCCACGCGCTCTGCACGCGTTGCTGCACGATTCCGGGATAACTAGCTGGCTGTCCACGCCCACCTTCGCGGCGCTGTGTCTCGCGGAGCCGACTTTTTCGGCGGAGCACGTACCGCGCGTTAGGCGGTTCTTGCTCTGCGGCGAGGCGCTTCCGCTCGAGACGGCGAGGAATCTGGTCGAGCGCTTCCCCGACTCCAAGGTGTGGAACATCTATGGTCCGACGGAGGCGACAGTTGCGACGACATCGATCCGCATCGACAAGTCGCTGCTGCACGGCGACGCTCCGCTGCCGATCGGTGTGGCGATGCCGGGCACGCGCGTGTATTGCGTGAACGAGTCGCTGGACATGGTGCCGGACGGCGCGCGCGGCGAGATCGTGATCGTCGGCCCCAACGTCAGCGTGGGATATCTCAATCGGCCCGACCTCACACAGCGCGCGTTCTTCCGGCGCGACGGCATGCGTGGCTACCGCACTGGCGACTGGGGCCGATCGGTCGGAGGGCAGCTGTATTGCGAGGGGCGCATCGATTCCCAGATCAAGCTGCACGGCCATCGCATCGAGCTTGGCGACATCGAGTCGCACCTCCGGCTGGCCCCGGGCGTGCGCGACGCCGTTGTCATTCCGGCCATGCGCGACGGCCGTCCGTGGTCGCTCACGGCTGTCGCGCTCGTCGATGCGCTTCCGGCAGACAGTCGTGCGGCGAGCGACGAGTTGCGGCGAGCTGTCGCCGAGCGGCTTCCAGCCTACATGGTCCCCCGCCACGTGCGTTTCCTGACGCAATTTCCGATGACGCCTAACGGCAAAGCGGACCGCGCCGCAATCGCCGCAGCGATCGCGCAGCCTCGATGACGCCGTACGCCGATCTGCTGTTCTTCGGGCTATCCCTGTACGTCCTGATCCCCACTATCGCGTTAGGCGTCGCCGGTCGGCTTGGATGGAGGTGGGTGGCGGTGGCGACGCTGTTCATGTCCGCGGCGCAGCTCTTCCTCTCGTCGCTCGGCGACGCGACGGTGCGCGTTTGGCACGTCGCGTCGGTCGCTGGTTTTCTTCTCTGGCAATGGCTCGTCGCCACGGCGTTTCTCCGTTGGAGGAGAGCCGGGAAGTCCGGAGGCGTCTGGTGGGCGGTTGTCGCGTGCCTACTGCCATTACTCATCGTCAAGCTCGCGCCGGGGCTGGGAGTGCGCGGCGTTCTCGCCTTCCTGGGCATCTCTTACGTGTCGTTTCGTGCGCTGGACGTGGTGCTGGCGATACATGACGGCCTCGCGCAGGACATTCCGTTCGCGAAGTACCTCACTTTCCTGTTCTTCTTTCCGACGCTCTCGTCAGGCCCGATCGATCGTTGGCGTCGATTCCGCGGCGACCTCGAACGAAAACCGACTCGCACCGAGTACGTGGGTCTGCTGGACGGCGCCGTCGCCGCGTTCTTTCAAGGCCTGCTCTACAAGTTCGTCCTCGCCGTCATCGTGCAGAGGTATTGGCTCGCTCCAATCGAGACGCGCCACGGCGCACTGGTCACGCTGAGTTACATGTATGCGTACAGCGCGTACCTCTTCTTCGACTTTGCCGGCTACAGCACTTTCGCGATCTCCTTCAGTCGCGCGTTAGGCGTGCGCACACCGCCAAACTTCGACAAGCCCTTTCTCGCCGCGAACATCGCGGACTTCTGGGCGCGCTGGCACATGTCGCTCT
>CBQVAZ010000760.1:0-2098 GCA_967720205.1 uncultured Gemmatimonadaceae bacterium
TCCTCACCCATGCTTAGCGTCGCGAAATCCGGTATCACCGAACCAGAGCTCGAGCGGCTGCGAGATCAGCTCGCCTCGTTCGGCTTCGCGACGCATGTCGCGCCGCAATCGCAGCGGGTAGTGGTCGGGTGCGTGGGCGATGGCGTCGGCGTGGGGACGGATGCGATTCTGCAGCTGCCTAACGTGGAATCGGTCACGCCGTGGTCGCGCCCTTTCCTTCTGGCATCGCGAGCGTTCAGCGCTGCTGAAGGCACAGCGGTTATGACGATTGCCGAGTCGTGCTCAGTGGGAGATGCGGGACTGCTGATCATTGCCGGGCCGTGTTCCGTCGAAGGCGAAACAATGTTGCACGATGTCGCCGTCGCAGCGCGCGCTGCCGGTGCGACCGCTCTGCGCGGCGGCGTCTTCAAGCCGCGCACCTCGCCTTACGCGTTTCAAGGGCTCGGCGTAGCTGGGCTGGAAATGCTCGCGGAAGTGCGCCGAAGCAGCGGACTTCCGGTCGTGAGTGAAGTGATGGACACTCGTCAGGTGGATCTGATGCTGCGCTATGTCGATGTACTTCAGGTAGGCGCGCGCAGCATGCAGAACTTCAGTCTCCTCGCCGAAGTTGGCCGTTCACACAAGCCGGTGTTACTGAAGCGCGGGCCATCCGCGACAATTCGCGAGTTTCTGCTCGCCGCTGAACACATCCTGGCGCAGGGGAACAGTGACGTGATTCTCTGCGAGCGCGGCATCCGTACCTTCGAGACCGCGACGCGCAATACGCTGGACGTAGGTGCAGTTCCAGTATTGAAAGAGGAAACCCACCTCCCGGTCATCGTGGACCCGAGTCACGCAGGTGGCCGCGCATCGCTTGTTGCTCCGCTCGCCTTAGCGGCGGTCGCTGCCGGCGCCGATGGGCTCATCGTCGAAGTGCATCCGTCGCCGGAGACAGCCAAGTCCGACGGTGAACAGTCGCTGCGTCCCTCGCAATTCGCAGACCTCATGCGCAGCGTTGCATTAGTTGCACGAGCCGTCGGCCGCGAGGTATCACGCCCGACGTCGCGTCGGCGTCAGTTGCAGGAGGCAGCATGCCACGCCAGGTAGGGTTCCAGGGCGAGCCCGGCGCATTCGGCGAGGAGGCGATCGCGGCCCTTTGGCCTAACGACGCGGACGCGGTTCCTTTGCCGACGTTCGCCGACGTAGTGAGCGCGGTGGCCGATCGGCGCGTGGATGTGGGTGTCCTTCCAGTGGAGAACTCGATCGTGGGCCCAGTTCAGGAAAGCGTCGACGCGCTCAGCGCGGCAGCCGCGATCCAGGTCGTTGGCGAAACCACCGTGCGCATCACGCAGTGTCTGATGGCGCCCGAAGGTGCCCGCATGGACACACTCGCCACAGTCGAGAGCCACCCAGTCGCGCTGGCGCAGTGCCGCGTCTTTCTCAGTCGTTATGCATGGATCACCGCCGTGCCGGTATCTGACACGGCCGGTGCGGCGCGAGATGTGGCCGCGGCGAGGGACTCACGTCGTGGCGCCATCGCTGGGCGTCGCGCAGCGCTGCGGTACGGGCTGGCGATCCTCGCGGAAGGTATCGAGGACGACAGTGCGAGCCACACACGCTTCATCGTCATCGCGCCAGCGAATGGCTCGCGTCCGCGCCGTAAACCTGTGTCCAAGCCCTGGCGAAGGTTTCACGCCGTGCGCGGCGCTACGACTGTTGAGGCGGACGATCCGGAGCTGATCCGCGCGGCAACGCGCGAGCTCTTGCTAGCTATTCTGGACCGCAACGACGTTCAGGAGGATCAGGTTGTGAGCGTGATGTTTTCCGCAACCGCCGACCTAACGAGCGACTTCCCGGCACGAGCCGCGCGCGACCTGGGTTGGCTCGACACTCCGCTCATGTGCATGACCGAGATCCCGGTGCGTGGCGCCCTGGAGCGCTGTATCCGCGTTATGCTGCACATCGAGCGCGAGCAGCCACGCGCCCGAATTGCGCCGGTCTACCTTCGCGGCGCGGAAGTACTGCGCCGTGATCTCCGCGAAGTCACTTGATCAAATGACCGAAATGGATTAGCTGTTGTAGGGGTAACCCGGCACTTGGCCGTCAACATCTATTACAT
>CBQVAZ010000761.1:0-2083 GCA_967720205.1 uncultured Gemmatimonadaceae bacterium
CGGGCAGGCATGCTTGATCGCGGGCTTTCCAGCCTTGCCTATAACGCTCCGGATCGCGCTAGACACAACTCATGGCAAAAACAAAAGCTCGGCGCCGAGCGCCGTCGCCTAACGAAGAAAGTGACGACCTTCTGCGGGCAGCCATCGAGCACTCCGCAGTCGGAATCGCGTTGCTGGATCCCTCGTCGGGCATCGTGCACGCGAATGCTTCGTTCGAACGCATTCTCGGTCACGCGTTGGCGGAAATGAGCGGACGGCGCATCACCGACTTTTCATCTGCCGAAGACACTGAAGCGCTGGCCGCCGTGGTGCGCGACGTCAGCTCGCGCGCGCGAGCGAACGGCGCGGTGGAAACACGCTTCGTGCGGCCTGACGGGATGCTCGCCTGGGGCGCTCTATCCATCTCTGCTGCAGGTCGCAAAGCCAACGGGCAACTCATTGTGCTGCTGCAGGACGTCACCGAACGCAAAGTTCTCGAAGCGAAGCTGGTGCACCAAGCGACTCACGATTCGCTCACACAGCTCCCCAATCGTCTGCTGTTTGGGGAGCGTGTGGAACGCGCCGTCTCGAGCGGTGCGAATGAAGCAGGGCGGATCGCTGTCATATTCCTCGACCTCGACAGCTTCAAGGCAGTCAACGATACGCAGGGACACGGTGCCGGCGATCGCCTATTGCAGGTCGTAGCCCAACGCCTGTTAAGTGCAACGCGAGGCTGCGATGCAGTGGCGCGACTCGGGGGCGACGAGTTTGCGGTGCTGCTGCAGCAAGTCGACGCGCTCGCAGGAGCAGAATCCGCGGTCGCGCGCATAATCAGCTCGCTGAGGCAGCCCGTGGAAGTCGACGCAGATCGAACCGTATCAGTCGGCGCGAGCTACGGGATCTCGGTCTATTCCGGCGCGGAAGGGACTGAAGAGTTACTGCGTAACGCCGATGTCGCGATGTACGAAGCAAAGCAACGGTGCCCAGGGCGCTGGGTCGTCTTCGACCCGTCCATGCAGACGGCGCTGAGCGAGCGCGTCACGCTCGAATCGGATCTGCGTCGAGCCTTGGAAAACAGTCAGTTGCTTCACCGTCCCCGTCTCGCGAACACAGGAGTGTTCACGGCGTTTGAAAAACGCAAGAAGACGTGTCCCGAGTTTGCGGTATCGTACCAGCCCATCGTCGATCTGAAATCCGGTCAGGTGACGGCGCTCGAGGCGCTTGCGCGCTGGCTGCATCCAACACGCGGCCCGTTGGCACCGGACCTCTTCATTCCACTTGCTGAGCGAATCGGTATGATCGTCGCGTTAGGCAGGTGGGTACTGCGCGAGGCGTGCCGTCAAGGCGCCGAGTGGAACGCACAACGTAGTGCGGCGCCACTCAAGATTACCGTAAACCTGTCTGGAATGCAGTTGGAACATGACGGAGTTGCAGAGGATATCGATTCTATCTTGAGGGAAACAGGACTCGATCCTCGACACCTGATCCTGGAGATCACCGAGTCCGTCATTATGCAGAACGCCGAGAGCACACTGGCGCGTCTGCAGGAGCTCAAGCGCCTTGGCGTGGGGTTGGCTATCGATGATTTCGGTACCGGCTACTCGTCATTGGCATATCTGCAGCGCTTTCCCGTGGACATCATGAAGATCGACCGCGTGTTTACGGACGCGCTGCGACATGGCGAGGAAGGTGCGGCGCTGATCCGCACAATTCTCGCGCTGGCTGAGATGCTCAACTTACAGACGATTGCCGAGGGCGTTGAAAACGCAAGCCAGCGCAAGCAGCTCAAGAAGCTTGGCTGCGACGCGGGGCAGGGGTATCTGTTTGGTCGGCCGTTAACTGCGGCGGAAGTCTCCGCCTGGCTTGCAGCTCCAGTGACTGGGCGGGGAGACGAGAGGCGCCAGGTCGCATTTCGTTAGGCGCTTGCAGTTCGCCTTCAATAGCGCGGGGCCCTTTACATCATCAAATCGCCGCCGTTGATGTCGAGCGAGGCGCCGGTGATGTAGCCGGCCGCGGGCGATGCGATGAAGCAGATGAGGTCCGCGACCTCACGCGCCGTCCCCAGGCGTGGGACGGGGTAGCCGGCCGCGAGGCGCTCGAGCAG
>CBQVAZ010000762.1:0-2081 GCA_967720205.1 uncultured Gemmatimonadaceae bacterium
TGCCAATAGCACACGTCCCGCGTGTGCGGGAACGTAGTGCCGAAACTCAGCGACCGATTCGAAATTCGAGAGTTTGAGCGACGTCGCGAGGGAATGATCCACGCGATGGACGGCGGATTGTGGCTGCATCACCACGTGTGGCAAGGCGAGCCACTCGCTCACCTCATTTCAACCGATCGCGAAAAGCTCGTCAGCTATGGACGGCAGCTCGGTTTGAGCGAGGAGCGACTCGAATACCGTCCGCTGAAAGATCCCCGCACAGGCGTTCGACGAGACGCATGGCACTGGGATCTCGGTGGCCCGCTTCTTCGGACGGTTGCGAATCGATAACTACGGCTGAACGTTACGCGCTGAGCTCGCGAACTCGCGCTCCGCCTGACGAGCAACTGCGCGCCCGTCCTCTACGTTCACGAGACTGAGTACGACAGCACCGCCGACAAAGAATACGATTACCGATAGGATGGCGACGCGACTCTCGCCTGTAACTGCAATCGCGACGGCGAAGAGTAGCGGACCAAAAATGCTCGCAAACTTTTCGAAGACCGAGTAGAAACCGAAGAACTCGCCGGACTTGTACGCCGGTATCAAGCTGGCGAACAGTGAGCGACTGAGTGCTTGTGTGCCGCCTTGTACCATGCCCGTAAGAAGCGCGAGCAGATAAAAATGAGCGGCGGTTTTCATGTAGTAACCGAGCACGCTAATGACGACGTAGACGAGCAGCCCGACGAAGATCGACTTCTTCGCTCCAACACGGTCTGCCACCGTGCCAAAGAGAAACGCAAACGGGATTCCGACAAACTGAACGATGAGGATCGCGGCGATGAGATCACGGCTTCCGATGCCGATCTCTGCGCCATACGCAGTCGCCATCTTGATGATCGTTTGAATGCCGTCGTTATAAAGCAAAAACGCCGTGAGCATGATGAGTGCTTGACGGTATCGTCTGAGCTCGCGGACCGTATCGCCGAATTGCGAGATCGTAGCGCCTAATATTTTCGCTAACGACTCGTTAGGCCGCAGCAATGGTGCCGGCTCAGACACCCGTTTGAAGAGCGGTATCGAAAACAGCAACCACCATACTGCCACTGACAAGAAAGCGAGGCGTACCGGTAGCGTTCCTGCAGGAGACATCGGATCGCTACTCGTCGGTAATCCGATGATGCTCGGCTTGAGGATCCAGGCCAAGTTGGCGGCGAGCAGTATGCCGCCGCCGACATACCCGAGCGCGTAACCGGCGGTAGAAACTCGGTCGACCTCCTCTGGTCGTGCAATGTGTGGCAATAACGATTCGTAGAACACCGTGCTTGCCGTCGCACATATCAGTGTTAGCACAAAGAGCGTGGTGCCAAGAAGGAGATCGCCACGCTGCACAAAGAAGAGCCCGGAGACGGCGGCGACGCCTAACAGCAAGAACACACCAAGGAGACGCTTCTTCGCAGCCAGAAAGTCGGAAAGTGTTCCAAGCAACGGACCGAGCGCGGCCACGATGATTGCCACGACAGTGTTCGCCGCCGCCAGCCTCTGGCTTGCACCACTGGCAGAGAGTCCCGATGCGACAACCTGAACGAAGTAAACGGGGAAGACCGCTACCATGATGGTCGTCTGCACGGACGACACCGCCCAGTCGTACATCGCCCAAGCGCGCAGCTCTGGACGGTGGAGTCCAAGGCGTTCGAGCAGTGAACGAGAAAGCTTGTCGGGACTCTTGATCACATCCGTTGCGTTAGGTTACCCCTTCACTCCTGTTCGACTGTGAGAGCTCGTCTGCGCAGTTTTCGGACCCATCGCTTCCTGACGGTACTCACTGCGGCCGCGGCGCTGTCTTCGTGCCGTCGAGGGGCAGATCGCGCGGCCAATGATACCGTTAGCCGCCCGGACTCGCTACGCGCTGACACAACCGCACCAGTTCCGGTGTTTCGAGAGTGGCTGCCGCTGGGTGGCCGCCATCTACTCGTCGCTACGTCCGCTCCAGATACCGCGCTCGTCGTATTCCCGGAGTTCACAATCGACTCCACGATCGCAAGTGCGGAATTCGTGTTGAGCGGCGATGCGCTTACGGACTACGAGCTGTGGGCTGCCGA
>CBQVAZ010000763.1:0-2075 GCA_967720205.1 uncultured Gemmatimonadaceae bacterium
ACTCTCGCGCGTACGGCGCGCGATACCACCGGGCGTCGAGCGCCTCGTTATGCGCTGTCTCGAGAAACGCCCGGCCGACAGATGGCAATCGGCCGCCGAGTTCGTGCACGCGCTCGACGCCCTCGGTACTGCAGAAACTGCGCAGCGAGCCGCCGACAGACAGCAGCCCGTGGAGCATCGCTTCCGACTCGGCGAGGATGTCTGCCGCAAGCTGAATCGCGCAACGCTCGATCCACGCATCATCGGGGACGAGATTCATTATCTGGACAATCATGTCCCGTCCGACGTGCTCGTGATGTATCTGCACGGAATGGGACTGGATCACACGATGTTCGATGTGCTGCTGCGAGCGTCGCCATATCGTGGCATCGCGCCATCGCTGTACGGGTTCGCGCCTGGCTCACGCTGGCGACTTCCGCTCTCGATCGACGACCATTCGGCGACAATGAGCGAGCTGCTGCACGACGTGGTAGCGCGTGAGCGGCCGCAGCTTGTGATCCTCGCGGGATTCTCCTCCGGAGGTGACCTTGGATTCCGCATGATCAACAGTGCGGGCGCGGACACGCCGCTGCCAATCGACGGTTTCCTCGCGTTAGGCCCCAACGTCTCGCTGGACACGTGCTTCGTTTCACGTCCATTCGCCGAGCTGGAGAATCACTCGGCGCCATCTGTCGACCTGCTGCGCGGGATCGATTCGCACGTGCTCTCCGTTCAGGAGTGGGTTTATCTGCACGAGTACCTCGTGCGAATCTTGCGAAAGTTCGCCGGCGACTTGACCGCGCTTCAGCGACACGCACAGGACGTGATCCGCCCATTCAAAGGGCCCGACGCGCATCCCTTCGACCGCTGGTATCGTGATGCGGCCGAGCGCGTGAAGCACATACGCTGCGTGTTCGAGGAAACGCCGCTCTACCTGCAATCCGTGCAAGGGATCCGGCTACGCAATCTGGATCACGGTGTGCTCGGCCCGCACTATCGCGAGGGATCCATCGTGCTGGAGCCAGCCGCCGAGCATTTCGGCTTGACGGAGTCCTCGCTCGTGCAGAAGCACATGGATGCGCTGCTCGCGACCGTGCGCGCGGATGGCACGCGCAAGGCGCCCTCTGCCTCGTGGCATGGGACAACCGAAACGACAATCGGAGCCTAACGATGCACGTCATTCTGTTGGCGTCGCTGTTGCTGGTGCAGGACACCGTGCGCTTCACGCCAACGGTGCAACAGCCAACGTTTGCCGTGCGCGAGCCGGTCGCGCGCATCAAGTCGGGTACTGTACTCGTGAGCAAGACGCACTTCGGGCCGTACTACTCGGAGCAGGGCGGGGCGTTTCCAGGTGAGGTCGGTCCGTTCTATGTCGAAGGCGCCACGACGAACGACATGCTCAAGGTCGAAATCATCCGTGTGCGGCCGAATTCGCGCTATGCGGCGTCGCAGGTCTATTCCGACTTCGGCGGACTCGCCACCGATACGCACGTGCGACTCCTGAACGAGCCGATCAAGGCTCGGCGCTATCTATGGCAGCTGGACACTGTGCGCATGGTCGGGTCGGTGGACATGCCGAACAGCCGCGTTAGGCGCATGGAGGTGGACCTCAAGCCGATGCTGGGCCGCGTCGCCGTGGCGCCGCAAGGAGCGGAGCAGTTCGCCGGGATGTGGCCCGGTGACTTCGGCGGCAACATGGACGCTCCCGAAGTGCGCGAGGGGACGACTGTCTATCTGCCGATCTTTCACGACGGCGCGTACCTGTACTTCGGCGACGGGCACGCGCGACAAGGCGAGGGCGAAGTTGCCGGGACTGGACTCGAGACGAGCATGGACGTCGTACTCAAAGTTAGTGTTGTCAAAGGAAAGACAATCGACTGGCCAAGACTCGAGGACGCGACGCATATCATGGTCGCGGGAAGCGGACGTCCGCTCATCGATGCCTTTCGACTGGCGCACGTCGAGTTGATCGAATGGCTCGCCGAGGAATACGGTTTTGACAAACTCGACGCATATACGCTCATTGGCCAAGTTGGTGAGAACACAGTCGCGAATATCGTCGATCCTGCTTACACAGTGCTGGCGAAAATCAACAA
>CBQVAZ010000764.1:0-2074 GCA_967720205.1 uncultured Gemmatimonadaceae bacterium
CGATGGGCGCAGGAACGACCGCCATCCGCCTTCTCCGGAGGCTCTCAATGGAACAGCGTATCGCTGTCCTGGTGTCGCTTGTGCTCGGCGTCCTGGTCATCGTTGTGTTCGCCAGTGTCGCGCGCTCCGCGTCAGTCGCAGGAAGCGCCGAAGAAATTGCGGCGAGTGCTGCCCGCTGGCGACGCACGGCATTCTGGGGACTCCTTCTCGTCTTTATTCCCGCGATCGGCTACTCCCTCACGAAGACGCCCTACACGTCGAGCGGTGCTCCAGCCGTTGTCGTCGATGTGAAAGGGCATCAGTGGAACTGGGAGATCTCCGCACCCGCGATAGCTGTGGGCCAGCCGGTCGAAATCCGCGTGACGGGTGCCGATGTGAATCACGGCTTCGGACTGTATGACGCCAACGCCCGGCTTATCGCGCAGACGCAGGCGATGCCGGGCTACACGAATGTCATCCGACACACGTTCACTACACCCGGGACATATCGCGTTCTCTGTCTCGAGTATTGCGGTCTGGGACACCACACGATGTTCGGGCAGCTGGTCGTCACCGAGCGAGGAGGTGCCCAATGAGCGCGCCCGCACGAGTTCTTGACGACGCCGGCGCCCAAGTCTCAGCGACTCCGGTGACTGAAACGCCGGCCCGCGGGCTGGTGGCGCTATACGTCGGCATCACTGCCATCGTACTCGCACTACTCATGGTTTTCGGCCTGCTGATGCGCGCGTCGCAGGCAGGCTTCATCAGCATCCCGCCGAATCGCTTCTATCAGCTGCTCACGGCGCACGGCATCGGCATGGTTGCGATTTCTGGGCTCGGTGGCGCAGCGGTAATGTGGTACTTCCTCTCGCGTTATGTGTCGCTGAGCCGCGGAATCCTGCTCGCGAACCTCGCGTTCTTCTTGTTAGGCGTGGTGTTGGTGCTCGGCTCCATCTTTATCGGCGGCTTTGCCGCCGGATGGACCTTCCTCTTCCCGCTGCCGGCGCAATCGCTCGGCACGTGGGGGCCCGGCGCGGCGGCGACGTATCTCGTCGGCGTGCTGCTCGTGGGTGTTGGGTTCCTGCTCCTCTTCCTCGACACGACACGAGCGATCATCAGCAAGCACGGCAGTCTTGGAAAGGCGTTAGGCTGGCCGCAGGCGTTCGGCAACAGCACAGCGGAACCACCGCCGCCAACTGTCGTGGCGAGCACCGTGGCATCGATAATCAACATTCCCGCGATCGCCGTCGGGGCTGTAATCCTAACGATAACGCTGGTGAAGGCGCTTTCACCGGGATTCCAGGTCAACGCGCTGCTGGCGAAGAACCTCATCTATTTCTTCGGCCACGTCTTCATCAATTCCACGATCTACATGTCGGTCATCGCTGTATATGAGATCCTGCCGAAGTTCACCGGCCGGCCGTGGAAGTCGAGCAAGCCGTTCTTGATCGCGTGGACGGCGACGATGGTCATGGTACTTGGCGTGTATCCTCACCACCTGTTCATGGACTACGCCAATCCCACCTGGGCCAACGTGCTGGGTCAGATCCTTTCGTACACGAGTGGTTTGCCGGTGCTTACTGTGACTGCGATCGCGACGCTCGGCTACGTGCACCGCTCCGGGATCAAGTGGAACGTGACCGCGGCGTTGCTATTCGCGGGGATACTCGGTTGGAGCGTGGGTGTCATTCCCGCGATCGTTGACGGCACCATCGCGATCAATCGCGTTATGCACAACACGCTCTGGGTGCCCGGGCATTTTCACATCTATCTCCCGTTAGGTGTCGTCGCGATGCAGTTCGGTTTCATGTATTATCTCGCGTCTTCCAAGGGCGCGACTGACAGTGCACTCGATCGCGCCGCGTTCTGGATGTACGTCGCCGGAATCCTCGCCTTTGCCGTCGTCTTACTCGCTTCCGGAGCAATGAGCATTCCGCGGCGTTGGGCCGTGCACATGCAGCCCTGGTTAGGCATGGATAAGCTGGGCACATTGTTCGCCCTGGTCGCGGTCGCCGGCGTCGTCGTGTTCGTGGGGAAATTCCTCTCGAGGGCACGAGCGATCGGTGGCTGATCTGCGCTGGCTGCGAACCGCCGC
>CBQVAZ010000765.1:0-2073 GCA_967720205.1 uncultured Gemmatimonadaceae bacterium
CGTTCGTCGCACCCGGTCGGATGCGCGAAGCGTCGAGCATTGCCGGATGGTTTAGACAGGTACTTCCGGCTGGGCACGAAAGCGTCGACGGATCGGGCTGGAAGCCGACTGGGGCAACTGCGTAGAGCTTGGGGATCGGTCCTGGCCGGGGAACGACCTCGGCGTCAGCACCGATCACGCAGTTGGACTCCGCGCCGCTGACTGGTGGCTCCGCGCAAAAGAACGATTTCGTGTAGCGCAGGCTGACCTCGGCGCCGTCGAGCCAGCCGCCGAGGTATCCCTTGTCAGCATCCGACGCCGAGTTGTGATTGAAATGGATCGCTGCGTCAGCGGCGATCACGCCGCTGGGCAAACTGCGATCGCCACATCCATTCAACGTTCCAACGAAGGCCGGCAGCAGCAGCGTCGCTGACGCAAATGCGTACCGTCTTAACGAAGTCTCCTTCTCCGGATCCCACATTCGTCCCCGCAGTGTAGTGTGATGGGGACAAGCTGAATTCTGGCACTCACATGCACGTCAGCGTTCGATCAGCAGTGCCTCAGACTTTCGGTTTTTCGATTTGTTGCTGCGGATTTGTCGCTGGCATAGGTTCGACCGGTGACTGACATGTCGCCTGCGCCGCGCTCAGCCCCGAGCTTTCGACTGGAGACCCTCGGCACCCTTGCGCTAGCGGGCCCTGCGGACGACACCCTGCTCGGAAAGCACGGGCATCACCGCCGCCGACTGGCCTTGCTAGCCGTGCTTGCGGCGGCCGGTGAGCGGGGACGCAGTCGCGATCAGCTGCTGCTTCTCTTCTGGCCGGAAGCGACACAGTCGCGCGCGCGCCATTCGCTGGACCAGCTGCTGTACGCGCTCCGCGGCACGTTAGGTGAGTCCGCATTCGACGGCCCAAATCCGGTCCGACTGAACCCTGACATAGTCAGCAGCGATGTGGGTGCCTTCAACTCTGCCCTCGCGAGTGGAGACCTCGAAGCAGCGGTCGCGGAGTATCGAGGTCCCTTCTTAGACGGCTTCCACCTCGACGACGCACCCGAGTTCGAACCGTGGGCGGAGTCCGAGCGTGCGCGCCTAGCTAACAGTTATTCCACTGCACTCGAGCGGTTGGCTCAGAGCGCCGAATCTGCGCAGGACTCCGCGACTGCGGTACGCTTGTGGCGCAAGCTGGTCGACACCGATCCGGTGAGCAGTCGGAATGCGGCAGGTCTCATTCGCGCGCTAATGTACGCCGGCGATCACGCCGCGGCGCTGCAACACGCGGAGCGCTACGAGGCAGTCGTGGCCCAGGAGCTCGGCACGAGCGTAGGCCCCGCCGTTGCCAGTCTCGTTGCCGAGGTTCGAGCGGCGGCAAAGACAGAGCCGATGGCGTTGACGAAACCGCCATCTCTAAACCCCAGGCCCACGCTGTCCGCCTCGGCCGGTTCAGCCGAGGCGACGCCTAACGAGCAGTTATCACTCACGCCTCCGCGACCTCGCCTAACGCGCTACCTGGCGGGAGCAGTTGTCACCGCGGCACTGATTGCCACCGCTGCCGTGCTTCGTACCACAATGCAGGACGGCCCGCCGCCCGCGGCGGCGGAATCATCGATTGCCGTGCTTCCGCTCGTGAACGTCAGTGGAAATACGCAGGACGCGCCACTCGTGGACGGCTTGAGCGAGGAGCTGATCGCCGTACTGGCCAAGATCAGGAATCTTCGCGTCATCGCTCGCACTTCCGCGTTCGCCTTCAAGAACAGTGACATTGGTGTGCGCCGCATCGCCGACAGTCTTGGTGTGACAAACGTGCTCGAAGGGGGCGTACAGAAAATCGGTTCACAGCTCCGCGTTCAGATCCGGCTCGTGGACGCGCGAAATGGTTCCACCCGCTGGTCGGAAACGTACGATCGCGAGCTTAGAGACATCTTCTCACTCCAAAGCGAGATTGCTGGCGCGGTAGCACGAGAGCTCGACCTGCGGCTAGGCGAAAGCATGCTCGCACGCATCAAGCACGGCTCGACGAACAACATCGTCGCATACGAGCTCTACCTTCGCGGCAACGATCCTCTGCTGATCCGTTCTGACAGCGGGGCGCGCGC
>CBQVAZ010000766.1:0-2070 GCA_967720205.1 uncultured Gemmatimonadaceae bacterium
GCGCGGCTTGTGCGTTGCGACGGCCGAAGGGAAGCTTGGATACGGTCGCGGCACCAGCGAGGATCGCGCCGAGTGAGAGGAAATCTTTGCGAGTCAGTTTGGACATCGAGACCTCGGATTTGGCAGAGCGTCGACAGCGGCACAGGTTAAGCACTACAAGAGCGTTAAACGGGACCCTACGCGCGGGCGTTAAGGTCGTCAACTGCGTTAACGCGTTTGACGTGTTAACGCCAGCGCGTTAGGCACCGTTTCACGCTCTTTCGCTTAACCCGTGCCGCCGTCGACGCTTTTGTAAGCGATGTTAGCGCTTCGGCGCAAGGGCTGCTAGTAGCCACACCGCGCTTGCAGTTCCATCCATAGTCGGTTCGTTCGTGGAGTAGTCCCCGAGATCGTCGTGATAGACGATGAAGCCGGTGTTGAAGGTGGCGTATTCGTCCTCGTTGCGCAGCCTAACGCCGAGCAGGGTGCCGAAGATCGAGCGATACACCGGTCCATCGACAAGACCGCCGGTCAAGAGCTTCACACCCAGTTGGTCGGCGACGACAGAGTGCGGATCGCGCGGAGGATTCGTGCCGAGCCCGATGAACATCGACACGCCCCACGGATTCACACCGAAGAGCCAGTCGATCGCCGCCTGCTCGTACTCGCGATAGCGCGCATCGCCGGACATCGCGCGGTAGAGCATCGCCTGCGTCGCGAATGCGACGACGAGGTTGTTCGAGCACCAGATGAATGGGATGCCGATTCGAAAGCCGTTCTTTGCCCGGCGTACCGTCGCCGCGATGCCGTCGCGATAGTACCGCGTTAGGGTGTCCCGCTGGGCCTTCGTCACCTGATCGCTCAATACCGCGTGAGCGAAGTTCATGAACGGGTACCACTGGTAGTGACTCGCCGTATCGGCCCCCATCCACGGCGTGACCTTCTCCCGCGCCGCGAAGTCGAGGCCCGTGCGGATGAGGCCAGCGGACTGCGCGCTGCTGTCCACCGCCAGCTCCGCAGCGGCAAGCTCCATATCATCGACCCAGTTGTCTTCCTCATAGAAGTACGGAGCGCCGGCCGGAGCCGTCTGACAGACGCCAGGGTGACCCATGCCTAACGCAAAGACCTTCTCGGCGCGTTGGCGCAGAAGTCCGGCGAGCGTTGGGTTCCTGTCTCGCTGAATGTGCGCGGCGAGCGCGAAAGCCGATGCGTACTTGCCGGCAGTCGACGCCCAGCCGGTCGATCGGTTCTTGTTTGTGAGTAAGCCCTGCGCCTTTCCGGTGCACGGATACACAGGCCGCGCGCGTCCTTTCCCCCAACCGTAATCGACGGAGTCGGTCGCGGGGAGGTCGAAGTACGCGTGATCGCGATCGTCCGCGATCTGGTTGAAGATCGTGTTGCCGCCCGGATACATGCGCAGGAGCCAGTCGAGTCCGTGATTGGCCTCGTCCAGCACATCGGGTACGTCATTCGATCCCTCTGAGCCGTTGGCCGTGTAGCGATCGGCAAAGGCTTGCGGGAAGTCGCGCAGCGCCGCGAGCATGGCGTAGGTCGCCGTCGCGCTCGTCGTCACGTACTGCAAGTAATCAGACGCGTCGGCCCAGCCACCGCTGACTTTCATGGCCTGACCGCCTAACGTGGGATGATCGACCACGATGCCGTCGTAGCGATGCACGCTGTCCTTGAACACCGGGTTCCATCCCGAGCGCTGCTGCCGCATGTACACGAGGAGCGAGTCGGCCACACCCGCGTACACGCTGTCGCCGATACGGAACGTCGCCGGCTCGGCGCCGGCAACCTGAATGCGATAAGTGCCGGGGCGCGTAAGCTCCGTGAAGCTGAGCCTGTACGTGGAGCGGCAGGAGGCGAACGAGCCTGACGAGGTCGCGAAGCGCCGCACCATGATGCGTCCCGTTGCATCGCGAACTGTGAATGTCACCCGTGGCAGCGAGTCGAGCGTGCAGAGCACGGCGAACTTGGGCGCGCGGATCGTATAGCCGACCTGATTCACCCGAATGAAACGGCGCGATTCGACGCGCTGTTGCACGGCGGATGCACTCAGCGTTAGGCAGCCCGCAATCAATACGACTG
>CBQVAZ010000767.1:0-2066 GCA_967720205.1 uncultured Gemmatimonadaceae bacterium
CAGTTGCTGGATCAAATGACCGCGACCGAACGTGAGGATGCGCTGCGGGGGCTCGCGGCGCTGGCGCGTGCGGCCGACGCGATGCGTCATGCAGCCTTCGAGCGCCGGCGCGCGGACGCGGCCGGCGCCGCCTGAGCTCTTTCCTCTTCCCCACCGCCGGAGAACTCGTTATGCGCTGGGTCGTCATCATCGTCGTCGGACTCCTCGCCGTAGTGGCGCTCGTGGCGCTCATCGGCGTCCTCATCCCTCAGAGTCACGTCGCCACTCGCTCGCGCACGTTCCCGCATTCGAGCGAGCGGGTTTTCACGGCGATCAGCGACGTGCGCAACTACGCGAAGTGGCGACCGGGCGTCCGCGAAGTCACCGTGCTCTCCGAAGACCCGCTGCGTTGGCGTGAGGATGGGTCGAACGGAAAGGTCGAGTTCGAGCTCACATCGAGCGATCCGCCGAAGCGTCAGGTAGTGACAATTGCCAGCAAAGACCTGCCGTTTGGCGGCCGCTGGGAGTACGACCTCGCGCAGGACGGGAGCGGCACGCGCCTAACGCTGAGTGAGCACGGCGACGTATACAACCCCATCTTCCGTTTCATGGCCCGTTTCGTGTTCGGCTACAGCAAGACGATGGAGGATTACCTCGCCGCGCTGGACGGCTATCTCGCGCAACCGGCGAACCGCTAATCGACGAGCGAGAGGAGCGACCGCAGGATCCTGTTCGTCATCCCCCAGACAACCGTTGGTCCGACGACGAAGCTGGGTTCGTTGCGTGTTTCTCCGCGGATGTGCACGACGGAGTCGCGCTGCGCGTCGGAGTCGCGCAGGGCACGCAGCGGAATCCACAGCGCGTCGGCGACTTCGGCGTTCAGGGTGAGCACGACGTCGGGCCTAACGACGGCTACGTATGGCGTGACAATGATCGCTGGGAGGAGCGGCGTGCGCGGGCGGTGGTCGTCCAGTGACCCCAGCACGCGTCCGTCGGCGCGGACGTCGACGCCGGTCTCCTCGAGCGTCTCGCGCAGCGCTGTCTCTTCCAACGACGCGTCGTTAGGGTGGACGCCGCCGCCGGGGAGCCCCATCTGACCGCTCCACGGATCGCCTTCGCGCTCTGCCCTGCGAATCACAAGGAGCTCGGCGTCGCCTCCTTCGGGCGCGCGAAAGACGAGAGCTACCGCGGCGCGGCGCGGGTGACCATCCGTCGCGGCCAGAATCGGATGGTGTGCTGCGACGCGCTGAGCGAGGAGCTTGAGCTCGGGGTGTGACAGGAGCGGATGGTCCGCGACAGGCTGCATCACCCCTCGACGTCTCCGCCGGCTTCCACCCAACCGCGAAAGCCGCCCGCCATCGACTCGACTTTGCTGTATCCCATCTGCTGCAGGGTGTCCGCGGCCAGGGCCGTGCGATTACCGCTGGCGCAATAGAGCACGATGCGCTGCTCGCGCGGCACCGCTTCGATCTTGGATTCGAGGTTGCCGCGCTCCATGTGCACTGCGCGCGGAATGTAGCCCAGGTTCCACTCGTTAGGTTCGCGAATGTCGATAAAGACAGCCTTCGAGTCGCTGGCGTGCAACGCGATGCTGTCCGCTGGCGAAATCTCGCGAATGCGAGTCTTTGCTTCGCTCACGAGGTCGCGATAGGTCTTGTACGTCATCGTTCCCCCCTCAGAATTGCCGGCACGTGGGGGCACTCATAGGTTCTCCGCGTGTCGTTGACCACCAAAGTACTCATCGCGCTGGTCGTTGGTATGGCGGCGGGCATCGGCATCGCGACCACCGATGTCGCGTGGCTCCGCGCATCGCTTCGCTGGATCGAGCCACTTGGCACCGTGTTCATCAATTCGATTCGAATGACGGTGATTCCTCTCGTCGTGGGATCGCTCGTCAGCGGCGTTGCCGCCACGCAGGACATATCGAGCATCGGCCGTCTCGGACGCCGCGCGATTCTGTTTTATGTCGTGACGTTGTTCATCGCCGCCGGCTTTGCCGCGTTGGTCGGTCCCATCGCGTTTTCCGCGATCACAATCGATCCGGCTGCTATCGAAGCGCTACGGGCGAGCACGGCGGAGGCGTCGGC
>CBQVAZ010000768.1:0-2066 GCA_967720205.1 uncultured Gemmatimonadaceae bacterium
CCAGCGTGAACGTGACGAACCTGTTGCTCGCTCGCGGCGTGCAGCGTCGCGGCGAATTCGCGCTGCGCGCGGCCTTGGGCGCGGGGCGCGGCCGATTGGTACGGCAGCAACTCACGGAAAGTCTTGTGCTGGCCGCGTTAGGTGGCGCACTTGGCATGGTCGTCGCGAGGTTAGGCGTTAGGGCACTTACAGCCTTGAGCCCCGCGGATCTGCCACGAGTCCACGCCATCGAGATAGACGGAGCCGTCTTTCTATTCGGCCTCGTAGTTACAACGCTGCTCGGCGTAGCGATCGGATTGACGCCCGCGCTTCAGGCAGCGCGCAGCGATCCGCAACAACAACTGCAACAGGGATCACGGCGCATGGTCGGGCAGCAGCCGCGCGTGCGGCAGGCGTTGGTTGTTGCAGAAGTAGCGCTGGCTTTGGTTCTCCTTGTTGGAACCGGCCTGCTCCTGCGTAGCCTGCAGCGCTTCTTTGCGATTAGCTCCGGATTCGACGCGCCGCAAACCCTCACGATGCAGGTGCAGCTCTCCGGCCATCGCTTCGACGAAAACAGCGCGACATACAAGTTCTTCGCCGATGCGCTGGAGGCAGTTCGTCAGGTACCGGGTGTTGCCAGCGCAGCCCTAACGAGTCAGCTGCCGCTGAGCGGTGACGTCGATGTGTATGGCATGCGTTTCGAGCCGCCCGTGCCCGGCGAGTCGCCCGAAGGACGCGGGACGTATCGCTATGCCGTGAGTCCCGGCTACATCGAAGCGATGCGCATTCCGCTCAAGGCTGGCCGCACGCTCTCGGAGCAGGACAACGGGAATGCGCCGCTCGTCGCGCTGATCAGCGAGACCACCGCTCGACGGCGGCTCCCTGGTGTGGATCCGATTGGTCGCCAGATGCGCGTGGCCGGTTACGGCCCGTACACCATTGTCGGTGTCGTCGGCGACATCAAGCAGCAGTCGCTCGCGATGAACGACGCGGACGCTGTATACACCACGCCCACGCAATGGAAATTCGCCGACAACGTGATGTCACTCGTCGTTCGTGCGCGTGGCGATGCGGCCGCGCTGGCACCAGCTATTCGTCAGGCAGTGTGGTCCGTCGACAAAGGTCAGGCAATCGTGCGCGTCGCGACGATGGAAGCTCTGGTTGCGCAGTCGGCGGCGCAGCGTCGCTTCGCTCTCATTGTGTTCGAGGCGTTTGCGATTGCAGCGCTCATTCTCGCCGCGGCTGGCATTTACGGTGTGCTCGCAGGCAGCGTCGCCGAGCGTGTGCGAGAGATCGGCGTGCGTCAGGCGTTAGGCGCGTCGCGTACTGAGATTCTGGCGCTCGTGCTGCGTGAGGGTGCGGTGCTCACTGGCGTTGGCGTGGCAGTCGGCGTCGTCGGCGCAGCGGCTGCAAGCCGCGTGATTCGCGCGCTGCTGTTCAACGTGTCGCACCTGGACCCGATCACTTACGTCGGGGTTACCGTCGTTATGGCCGTTGTCGCGATGCTCGCGTGCGCGCTACCAGCGTGGCGCGCGACTCGCATCGATCCGGTCAGGACGCTACAGGCCGAGTAGGGTACCGTAGTACTCAGGGCTTTCTAGTGAATTTCGCCTCGGGAAACGATGGCGACGGCGACGCGAGCAGCGGACTGGGCTTACCGCGCAGATACTGGTCGAAGAACGCGAGGGTGTAGGCGTTGATGATCTCGTGGGCACGTCGGGGATCGGTCTGGCCGGGCGCGGACCGAAAGAACAGCATTAGGTCGGAGAAGCTGCCGTGGTTGGTCCCGGCGATCTCGATGTCGTACCAGTCGTTGGTGGATTTTTCCTTGAGCGCGCGGTCCCACGCGTGGACCCGATCTACCGCCTCTTTCATGACCGCGAGGTCCTCCGGTTTTTGCCCCGCGAGAGGGTCGCTGGTGTTGTGGAATTGCATGTAGGGGCGGCTGGTGCCCACGTCGCGCACGGCGCCGAAGAGCTGACCGTCGTGGTCGACCGCGGCCTTGATCCGCGGGTCGGAGCGGCTCAGCTCGATCGCGGCGGCCCCGCCGAAAGACCAGCCTAACGCGCCGATGCGGTCCAGGTCTA
>CBQVAZ010000769.1:0-2065 GCA_967720205.1 uncultured Gemmatimonadaceae bacterium
TTACCGCCGCCCTAACGCCACTCTTTGCGGAGCTTGTCACTGGCGCGAACCCGCCGGGTGGTGGTGGCGCCTTCGTCCTCAACTCGGGCGACATCGGCCTCCTACGTTCGCTCGACAAACTGTCCGCGACCGACGCCTCTCGCTCCGTGAATGAGGGCGCATCGATCGCGGCGCATGCGCAGCATTTGGCGTTCGGCTTGTCGCTGATGAATCGCTGGGCGGCCGAGGGGGGCGATCCATATGCCGACGCGAAATGGGACGAGGCTTGGAAGACGTCCGTTGTGAATGAGGGCCAGTGGGTAGCGATCCGTACGAACTTGCGAGACGAAGCCCTCCAGTGGCTCGCGAGCCTCAACGCTGACCGAGAGGTAACGACGCTCGAGCTCAGCGGGATGATTGCAACGATAGCGCACGTCGCCTATCACCTCGGCGCAATCCGGCAGATCGACAAGAGTATCCGTGGTCCGACGGAAGGGACATTCACACAACCGCTTGCCCGTTAGGCGGCGAACTTCGCCTGGAGCAAGTTTCACATGCCAACGGCAGCCGGCGACTCGTGACACGCAACGGTATTCGATTCCCCGACGTCATCGATCTTACCACTAAGGCGCCCGACGGGACGATCCGACTCGTCCTGGCCGAAACCGACGCTATGACCGGCCACGATATCCCGGCGCTCAAACGTAAGCTCGACAACTACGCTGCCTTTGCACAAAGCGGAGAATTGTCGACGTTACCAGTCGCCACAGGCGGACGGCCGGTTCTGATCCGAGTGGATCTTTACGCCGAACCGGATCAGCTCGTGGTCATATTCTTGCGCCACTACCGAGTGCTCCTGGAGAAGCAAGGCTTGGGGCTCGAGGTGAGCCTCAATCAAACGGACCTAACGCTTTGAACCGCCTGCCTAACAAGCGCCTAGCATGAAAGTCACCGGTCGAATTACGGAAGGCGTACAACACTTTCGCGCGCGAATGACGCGCTACCCAGAAGTCTTCGAGCGCGCCACGGGAGAGCGACTCTTCCCGGGAACGCTGAATGTCGACATCGGCACGCCCCTCGAATGCCGCGAGGACTTTCGTATCCGAGGCTCTGAGATTGGTGAGCCAGAGCAAGATCTGCTCTTCGAACGCTGCACGATTGCGGGGCGCAATGCTTACCGCATACGACCATATCAATTACGAGGTGGTGGAGGTGGGCACGGCGACCACATGTTGGAAATTGCCAGCGCATATGAGCTACGTCCGCTCTTTGCGGGACGCGAAGATGCTGTCGATATCGAGTTCCTTCGTGATGCGTAGTGAGATGCGTGCGCTGCTCAGTTCTCTTTTATTCGTTACCGGTTGCAACGAAAAGCCCGCCTACAGCGGCGATGAACGCATCCTGCCGTTTGATTCCGTCGACGTACGGTTGGTGTCCGCCCGCGACACGACAACCATCCGCGTCGAGCTTGCAGTCACTCGCGAGCAAAAAACGCTCGGTCTGATGGAGCGTCGTCGACTGCCTGAAAATGCGGGCATGCTGTTCGTCTACGACTCGACACAAGGACCTGAGGCCGGGTTTTGGATGTATCGCACCCGCATCCCGCTGGACATTGCGTTCATCGACTCGGCGGGCGTCGTCCGAACCATTCTGGCCATGGTGCCTTGCGAGACCACAATCCCAGAGGGCTGTCCGAACTACGCGCCGAATGTGACTTATCGTTATGCTCTCGAAGTCAATGCTGGATTCTTTCAACGCCACCAGATTTCTGTGGGTGACACGCTGCTGAAAGGAGATATTGCGCCTCGACCCAACCCGTTAGGCGGTTAGACGAGGCGAGTCTGGATCTTGACCTCCGAGGTGAGTGTGCGGTGGACGGGACAGCGGTCCGCGATTTCCATTATTCTCGCACGTTGATCCTGCGACAGCTCGCCTACTAGAGACACATCCCGTTCAATGACGTCGAGCAGCGTTCCTTCTTGCGTCTCGCAATCTGCGCAATCTTGCGCGTGCACCCGATGGTGCCGCAGATGCACGCTTACTTCGGTTAGTGGCCAGCCTTTCCGTCGCGCATACAGCGCGATCG
>CBQVAZ010000770.1:0-2061 GCA_967720205.1 uncultured Gemmatimonadaceae bacterium
TCGTACGTGCGGCCGCCTGCGCCAAACCCGAGGAATGGCTTGAGCAGCCAGCTCGGCCCCCACTCGCGCGTTAGGTTGAATTCAGCGCCGAGGTCGTACTGCCAGATGTAGGTCACCTCGTCGGAGAAGCCGGCGTACTTGTTGTGGCCGTGCGTCCAACCGACAGTGCCCACGACGTGCATAAACGGCGAGATCTCGAGGGCTGCCTGCGCGCCAAGCGTCGTGGCGCTCTTGAATTCGTCGCGCAGCGCGCCAGCCGGCAGGTAAGCGGCGATAAACGGACGGATCTCCGGACGAATCCTTTGCGGTTCCTGTGCCGACGCAGCCGTTGTTGCGAGTAGCACAACCGCCAGGGCCAATCGATGCCCTTTCATGAATGCCTCCTGTTATCGTGACGCCAAAATCGCGCACGGTCAGAAAGCGTTCAGTCGGGAGACTTCCCGCGCTGCAGTCAGTCTTTAGCCGACGGTGCTATTGAACGGCAGCTAACGATCCCGATCGCCGGCTCGCGACCGCTTCGTACTCGGGTCGATACATCTTGCCGGCGACAACTGTCTCGAGATCGTGCGGCCGCGGCCCAATAGCGACGTTTCGATCGTACGCGAGTTCTGCGACGGCGACGGCGATCGAGGCCGAGATCTCACGGATGCGACGGAGCGGTGGAAAGACGCTTCCGCTCGCGAGGTCGGTATCGGAAACCGCTGCGGCGAGAGTGCGGGCCGCGGTCAAGAACATCTCATCGATTACTTGGCGCGCACCGCATGCAATGATTCCGAGCCCCACGCCGGGGAAGATGTAGACATTGTTCGCCTGGCCCGGGACGATCGTCCTCCCAGCGTACTCCACGGGCGCGAATGGGCTGCCGCTGGCGAAGATCGCGCGCCCTTCGCTCCACGAGTACGCTCGCTCCGCGGTGCACTCGGAATTCGCCGTCGGATTCGAGAGCGCAAAGATGACCGGCCGCGAATTGATCGCGCTCATCGCCTCGATGACGGGCCGCGTAAAGGTCTGCGGCTGCCCCGAAACGCCGATGAGCGCTGTGGGCCTAACGCTCGTTACAGCCGAGAGAAGATCTGCAACAGGCACGTGAGCTTGCGCAAATGGCTGCTTGTGCGCCTCGAGGTCGGTGCGGCTGTGCACGACGAGCCCTCTTGAATCGACGAACCAGCAACGCTTTTTCGCTTCAGCCTCGGAGAGTCCGTCCTCCATCATGGCGCGCACAACGAGCGAAGCGATCCCGGTGCCGGCCTCTCCCGCACCGAGGAACAGAATCTTCTGGTCGCTGAGTCGCGGCGACGGAAGCACGCGCAAAGCGGCCAGCAGTCCGGCGAGCGCGACGCCGGCTGTTCCCTGAATGTCATCATTGAAGCAGCACGCGTGATCACGATACTTCTCGAGGATACGGAACGCGTGCTTGTTGCTGAAATCTTCGAACTGCACGAGCGCGCGAGGAAAGACGACGCACACAGCGTGCATGAATTCGGCGATGATGGCGTCGTATTCGCTCTGCTCTAAGCGGCGCCGCGGCACTCCGACATAGAGCGGGTCGTTGAGCAGCTCTTCGTTTTCTGTTCCGACGTCGAGCGTGATTGGGAGGCACCACGTGGGGTCGATTCCAGCGCACGCCGTATACAGCGATAGCTTGCCGACAGGAATTCCCATCCCATTCGCGCCGAGATCGCCGAGGCCGAGGATGCGCGCGCCATCGGTGACGACGATGGAGCGTACGTCGGCGTTAGGCCAGTTCCGCATCACGCTCTCGATGCGACCGCGATCTTCCGCGGTAATGAATAGACCGCGTGGTCTGCGCCAAATGTGCCCGTAGATCTGACACGCGAGGCCCACAGTGGGCGTGTAGATGATGGGCAGCATCTCTTCAAGATGATCCATCACCACGCGATAGAAGAGCTGTTCGTTCCGGTCCTGGAGCGCAATCATGAAGATGTGGCGCTCGAGGTCTGACGTTAGGCGATGAAAATTCTCCATCACTTTCACCACCTGCTGCTCCTGCGTGAGGATGCGCGGCGGCAACAGCCCTCTCAGGTGCAGCCGATCGCGCTC
>CBQVAZ010000771.1:0-2054 GCA_967720205.1 uncultured Gemmatimonadaceae bacterium
CTCGGTTGAATGGGCCCGTGCCTTGCTATGCAAGAGCGCATGTCTATTACGGCTCAGCACATCGACGGACCAGCTGGACGGCTCCACGTCGACGACGGCGGTACAGGTGGGGTGCCAGTTGTGTTCATTCACTCGTTCGCCGGTAGCGGCTCGCACGGCCCTCTGGACGAGTTCCTTGCGCAGATTCGCTGACATGCGACGCCTCTTGACAGGGCTGCTCGGCGCCAGCGCCACGTTAGGCTTGCCGTTTGACTCCCTCGATGCGCAACGCTCCCAGAGCGTCGGCGCCCGGAAGAATTATTTCACGCCCGCCATCGAGATCGTGACATTCGACGCATTGCTGAATCTCTTCGATCGCCTCGTTCTGGGCGATGAATTCAGGTCGAACCTAACGACGATCCGCCGCAACCTGCGCAGTCGTTGGGTCATAGAAGGGGACCCGTACACGATCAATCAGTTCGGACATCCGTATCAAGGATCCATCTATCACGGCTTTGCGCGATCGGCCGGGCTCAATTACTGGGAAGCGCTGGGCTACACACTCGCGGCGAGCGCGTTGTGGGAGATCGCGGGAGAGGCGACCCAACCGTCGCGCAACGACATGATCGCGACCGGCATCGGCGGCACGTTCATGGGTGAGGCCCTCTTTCGCCTCGCGAACCTGATTCTCGAGAATGCGGACGGCTCGCCGGGCACGCGTCGCAGCCTGACCGCGGCGCTCCTCTCGCCGACGAACTCCTTGAATCGCGGCGTCTTCGGCAGGCGTTACGATTCGATCTTCCCGAGCAAAGGAGCCGCGTATTATCGCCGGCTTCAATTGGGCGGCGCGGGAACGACCCAGAGCCAGCGAGGGCTCTCTACGAAAATTAGGCCTAACGAGGCTCTGCTGGAGGCATCCGTGGAATACGGGCTTCCAGGACCCGCCGACTACACGTACTCGCGCCCCTTCGATCACTTCGTGATTCAGGCTACCGCCTCATCGGCGAACGGCTTCGAGAATATCCTGACGCGCGGACTCATCGTTGGAGATCGGCACGACATCGGAGAGATGTACCGCGGCGTGTGGGGACTGTACGGGAGCTTCGACTACATCGCGCCGCAACTATTCCGCATCTCGAGCACCGCGCTCTCACTCGGCACGGCGGGACAACTGTGGCTTGGCGACGACGTCGCGCTGCAAACGAATGGACTCGTTGGCGCCGGCTTCGCCGCCGTGGGCACGATCAACGGCACCGATGACAAAGACTACCACTACGGCATAACGCCGCAGGCGCTCGTTTCGGCACGACTCATCCTGGGCGACAAAGCCTCGCTCGACCTGACGGGACGCGAGTTCTTCGTGAGCGACGTGCCGGCCACGAACATCTCGGGAAACGACAACATTGGGCGCGTGGATGCGGCCCTAACGCTTCGGTTGCATCGCTCCAGCGCCATCTCGGTGAAGTACGTCTGGTCACGGCGCGATGCTTTCTATCCGGATCTCGGGCATCGTACGCAGGTTCGCGGCACGTTAGGCCTGATGTACACGTTCCTTGGCCACGACCGCTTTGGAGCCGTCGATTGGCGCGAGCGCTAACGCGCCGAGTGGGGCGTAACTAGCGGAGAATAGTGTTGCACACGGGCGCGGGCTATCTTTGCCGTCGTGATGGGACAAACCCGCTTGATCCGGCTTCTCACCTTCATCGCGGCGAGTGCGGCGTGCTCGCCCGCGAGTGAGCGCGCGCCGGTCGACGTTTCGGCCGAGCGCGAAGCGATCGCCGGCACGATGGAACGCTACATGGTGCACGCACGACAAGTGAACGCCGATTCAGTTGCGTCATTCTTCACGCCTAACGGCACGCTCTTCGAGCCTGGCATTTTTCCGATTCAGACTCGCGACTCGATTCGCGCGTTCATGGCGTCGTTTCCCGGCGTCAGGGTCGAGGTGGCGACAGCCACGCCGGATACGATTGAAGTCTTTGGCGATGCGGCTTTGCTCTGGGGATCGTACTTCGAGCGACTCGCGTTCCCCGGCCAGCCGCTCAGCGAACAGCACGGGAAGTTTGTGATCGAGT
>CBQVAZ010000772.1:0-2053 GCA_967720205.1 uncultured Gemmatimonadaceae bacterium
CAACTCCCCGGCGACACGATTCACACGTTCGTTAGGTTCGACAAGCCACTGAGCTACTGCTACCGGCGCGACTCCGTGACGATCTACGGAAACGTCGTCAAGGCGACGCACGGTGAGACGCGAAACGAAACGCTCGGCGGCGGCGACGGTTCCAAACCGAACCAAGCATTCACACTCAAGCAGGCACCGCTGACGTACGTCGCGGCGCCTACAGCGGCCGGAGCGGAGAGCACGCTCAAGGTGTTTGTGAACGACGTGCGTTGGCGAGAGAGCGAGTCGTTCATCGACAAGGAGCCGACGGACCACACACTCGTCACTAAGTCGGACGACGAAGCGAAGACGACGATCATCTTCGGCAACGGTCGAGAAGGCGCTCGCTTGCCGACTGGGACTGAAAATGTGAAGGCGACATATCGCTTCGGCATCGGCAAGGGAGGGAATGCGCGAGCCGGGCAAATAAGCCAGCTGTCAACTCGGCCCCTCGGCGTCAAAGATGTGATCAACCCGATTCGCGCGTCCGGTGGCGCCGACGCGGAGAGTCGTGACCAAGTCAGGCGCAACGCGCCTAACGCCATCATGTCGCTCGATCGACTCGTGTCGACCCGTGACTACGCGGACTTCTCGCGGAGCTTCGCAGGGATTGCGAAGGCTTCCGCGGCGGAGCTGAGCGATGGCCGGCGCAACATCGTCCATGTGACGATCGCTGGTATGGACGACGTGCCGATCGATCCTGGATCGGACCTGTACCTCAACTTGAGCCGCGCGTTGCGCGACCTGGGTGATCCGTTTCAGCCGATCGAGCTGGAGGTGCGCGAGCTGCTCCTGCTCATTATCAGCGCGAAGATTCGCGTGCACCCCGACTACCGCTGGGAAGCCGTCGTCACCGCGGTGCGAACCGCGCTGCTGGACACGTTTGGCTTTGAGCGACGCGACCTTGCTCAAGATGTGACGTCAAGCGAAGTGCTCAGCGTTATGCAGTCGGTTCCAGGAGTTGCATATGTGGACCTCGACGCATTCGGCGCTATTCCTTCGATGACGTTGGATATTAACGCCGAAGACGGCCACAGGCCGGCAACCCCCGAGGAGATCGCGGACGCGGTTCAAGCTGCACTGAAAGCGTTGCCTGCTCGCGTTAGGGTCGATGCAGCGCGCCGCGTCGGCAACGATGTGCTTCCAGCGCAGATCGCCGTGCTCGTTCCCGAGTTGTGGATGGCGTGGCGGGTGCCTCCCGCTTCAAATCTCGTGAGGATCGCATGCAGACTGCCGACGACAGAATAGATCGCCTTTATCGGCTGCTGCCGGCGATACAGCGCATCCGCGACCATGAGCGCGGCCATCCTCTGCACGCATTGCTTCAGGTGATCGGCGAGCAGGTGAATGTCATCGAGGATGACATTCACCGCCTGTACGAGAATTGGTTCATCGAGACGTGCGAAGATTGGGTTGTTCCATACATCGGTGATTTGATCGGCTATGAGCCGGTCAGCGACGCTGGTCAACCGGGCGGCGTGGAACGCCGACCGTTGAACCGTACGCTGATACCGCGTCGTGAGCTCGCGAACACAATTCGTTATCGTCGGCGAAAGGGGACGCTCGCTCTGCTCGAGCTGCTGGCGCGCGACGTCGCGGGTTGGCCCGCACGCGCGATCGAGTTTCATCGATTGCTCGGACGCGCCGATAACCTCGAACCGTCTATCGCTTCACAGCTGCAGACCGTGGATGTGCGGACGAGTCGCGCGCTTCCAAATGAAGGAAGTGCGTTCGAAGCGCTCTGGCATACTCCCGATGTGCGCCGGATCAACTCGTCACGCGCGCAGGGCCGGTTTGCTGCCGCAAGCGTCGGACTCTTTGTGTGGCGACTTGGTTCGTACTCGGTCACACGCACGCCGGCACGCTGCATCGAAGACGTTGGACCGAACTGCTACACGTTTAGTGTGCTCGGTAACAACGCGCCGCTCTTCAACCGACCGCGAGAAGAAGCGGACAGCGATGCGATAGCCGGCCCGCTCAACGTTCCGCAGGCGATCACTCGTCAGGCGTTCAGCGAGGAGGT
>CBQVAZ010000773.1:0-2049 GCA_967720205.1 uncultured Gemmatimonadaceae bacterium
GCCCGTCGATGAACGGCATGACGTAGTAAAGCAGTCCCTCGCTCTCGCCGGAGTCGAACAGCGGGACAATGTTGGGATGCACGAGCTGCGCCGTTAGGCGAATTTCTCGACCGAACCTGTCCGGGCCGATGGCGTCCGAAAACTCCGGACTGAAGACTTTGATGGCCACGGCGCGCGAGAGCGCCTGGTCGCGCGCCAGCACCACGGTGCCCATGCCGCCTCGCCCAAGCTCGCGCTCAACCACGAAGCGGCTCGGCAAGGCGCCGCCGAGAGGCGAGCTGGAGGTCATCGTCACCGCTTTAGCGCCGTCTGATCTTGGCGAGATAGTGAAAACTTTGGCGCACGGGGCCGATCCCCGATGAAGAATGACGCCTGCGCTCCCGACGGGCCCCGGAGGGCGACTCGTTCACAAGGACCAACTCATACTCCACAACTGACCGGCCGTCAAATAGGCCGGAGATAGGCCCACGGCCGCCGAGACCGTAAACCAGACGCGGAGAGGCTCGGAGGGCGAGATGCCTAACGCGTTGTCACTTACCCTGACGATGTCGCGCCGTCTCGCGTTCACTGAGACGCAGAAAACGTGCGGCGTTGTTGTAGAAAATATCCCTCTTCTGCGCGCTCGTCAGAAAGGGGGCATTCGCGATTGCAGCGATCGCGATCTCGATCGTTTTGGGCCAGACCATTTGGTCCGAACCCCACATGATCCGTTTGCCGAGCCCCGCGTCCATCAGGCGTTTGAGCTGACTATAGATATAGGGCTTCGGGTACTGCCAGTTATTTCCGGCGACGTCGACGTACACCTGTGGATGGGCATACATGACCGAAATCATTTCATCGACAAGGGGCGACGCGTAGTGCATCACATAGATACGAAGCTTTGGATGCCGGAGCAGGACTTCTTCGAGCTGAAACGGACTTGTTAGGCGTGCGCGATACTTGGGAGTGGACCAATAAGGCGCGCCGTACGGTCCCTCACCGAGATGCACGCCGATGGGGACATCAAGTTCCTCTGCGAGCGCTAAGTACGGCTCGAATGACGCATGGTCCAGGGGAAGCCCATCATACTGCGGGGAAACTTCGGCGAAGAGCGCTAGCTCGCCGCTGACGATCAGCCTGCGGAACTCTTCGGGCCGAGTCGAATCCGCATCTCCGAAGGCGTGTGCTGGTATGACTCGATCAGGCGCAGCATTGTGCCACCGACGCACGAGGTCGATAGGGCCCGTTGTGACGGCGAAAATGTTGTGACGCCGGAGCGACGCGAGTGCCTCGCGCAGATTTGCCTCGTCACTCGCCGCGGGAGGAACCAGCGACGCACAGATCTTCGCCGAGCGCACTGCCTCGCCTGTAATCCCGTCGTGCGGATCGACCCCGAGAAACGTGATATCTCGATCGCTCGCGCAGACCGGCCGTCCGCCGCCATAGTCCGCGAGGCGGTGTGCGTGCAAGTGCATGTCGATGATAGGCAGCCGCTTTTGTGATTGCGCTAAGCCGGCCGTGAAAATGACACCTAACGCGACGGCGATGCGTCTCACCGGCTTAACGCAGCAGCAGCGCCGTGATGATGGAGCCAATAAGCGCGCCCGCACCGGCGCCGACTCCAAGCAGAGTCGCGTACATGCGCTTGCGAGCCGCAATCGGTTTCGCCTTGTCGGGAGCGAGCCAGATTTCCGAAATAGGAAATGTCCGCGTGTAGCCCCAGCCGTCGTTCAGTTTCACGCGCTTCTTTTGGGCATCATATGCGACGACCTTACACGGCCACGGTCCCCACCACGGCCAGTTGACGAAAACTCGTTCGCCTGGAATGAACGCGCACGGTCGCAGCTGATCCAGCGTGAGATGATGTTCACCTCCGCCAAGAAAGCGCACCTGAGCGCCATCGTCCGACGCGGACAGAACCTCCGCGACGTACGACTTGCCGTCGGCCGATCGTGCCCACGTTAGGTTTCCAACAACGGGTTTTGTCGGCAGGTTGAGGCGCTCACTCAGCGCGCGCTCGACAGCGCGCCGGGAGAATCCAACTTCCTCGGCTGCGCTGATTACCGCCGC
>CBQVAZ010000774.1:0-2047 GCA_967720205.1 uncultured Gemmatimonadaceae bacterium
GCCCCTCGGGATAGACGTCGAGCCACGCTTCATAGATGGGCGCTGCACGGTCACACGCTTTATCACTGCGCAACTCGATCGCAGCGATCAGTGCTTGCGACTGCGTTGTATCGTACGCCTGGGGAAGCCTAACGAGTTTGCGAAAGAGGGCGGCCGCCGAATCACCGCCCGCCGCGCGCGCCGCGCGATAGATCGCTTTGGCTATCGAACGCTTGGGCAAGTCCGCCGATCCCCCCGCCAGGATTCTCAGTATTCGTTGACTGATCCCGTCGGTATCTAGATCGCGCACATTTCCGAGAACCACGATCGTTTGTCCTCGACTCGGTATCCTAACGATTTGACTTCGGAATCCGGTTTCCAACCCGACATGCCAGAACGAGCGCACGCCCCCAGGAAGCGAATCGATGCGCCAGCCGTACCATGCCTCTCCTTCACTGCGATCGAAGATGAGAGCGCGCAGCGAGTCGGGCAGCAGAGTATTTGCGCTCAGCGCGTCGCTCCACCGTAAAAGGTCGTCGACGGTTGTCACGATTCCGCCTGTAGACCACGTCGTCGACGGATCGCGCTGCTCGGCGTTGTCGTACCTGGCTTCCAGGAAGTTGTAGCGATACGGCCGCGCGCGTCCTGGCAGAATGCTGACCGCATCGTCAAGACTGCTCGATGTCATCCGCGCGGGCTCGAAGATCTCCTTCTGCAGAAGTGTCCCGAACGGACTGCCAGTCACCTTCTCGAGCACGACGCCCAGGACCATGTAGCCGATGCTGGAATAGTCCTCGCGTGTTCCAGGCGGAAACGTTAGGCCTTTCGCCGCATACAGCCGAATGACATCTGCCTGCAACTGCGGCATTTGCGCCGGACCATCGAGGAATCCCTGAACCGCCCCCCAATGCTTGAGTCCCGATCGGTGCGTGAGAAGGTGTCGAATCGTTATGGCACCGTTCGATGGATCGGGAAACTCGGGCCAGTAGCGCACGACTGGCGTGTCGAGCGCAAGACGGCCACGCGCGATTTGCTGCAGCGTAAGAGCTGCCGTGAAGCCTTTTGTGATCGAGCCAATGACGAAGCGATGCTCCGGTCGCGCGGCGACATTGAATTCTCTGTCGCTGTAGCCCAAGCCGCGTCGCATCAGCAAGCGCCCGCGTTCGGCGACAAGTACTACGCCACTGATATCACCGAGCGATGCATACGCACCCATCAGCGCATTGAGCTTCGCAATGCGCGCGTCCGTAGGCTGTGCAGGGACTGTCGAGGCGATCGAGCACGCAATAATTGCCAGTCGAAAGGCAGACCCACGCAGCATGCTTCATTCTGCCCACGCCTGCGCCGAAGTGCGCAGCGTTAACTCAGCGTTAACGCTGGGCGGGCTCCACGTCGAGCACGAGTCCGACACCGCGCACCGTCGTTAGGCTCACGGCTGGATCGTGTCGCAGGTGGCGGCGCAGCCTGTGCACGAAGACGTCCATGCTGCGCCGCGAGTACGCATCATCGCGTTTCCAGATCGACTTGAGCGCCGAGTCCCGTCGCAGGAGCCGACCGCGGCTCGCGCAGAGCAGCGACAGGAGTGCCGCCTCTCGTTCGGTCAAGCGCTGGCGTCGCGCGCCAAGCGAAAGCGTGAGCGCGTTAGGATCGAACTCGTAACGACCGATCGCCGTCGGGGCATCGGACGGCGCCAACGACGGCTGCGTTCGCCGCAGCACCGCGCTGATCCGGGCGACCAGTTCGTCCTCGTCGACAGGTTTCACGAGATAGTCGTCTGCGCCAACGCCGAATCCGCGTAATCGGTCAGGCTTGAGACCGCGCGCGGTGAGAAAGATGATCGGCATGTCCGCACGTGCTTTGCGGATGGCGACCGCGATCTCAAAGCCATCCATGCGCGGGAGCATCACATCGAGAACGCAAAGATCCGCGTGCGATCGGCCCAGCCACTCCATGGCGCCGATGCCGTTGCGGAACCAGATGAGATCGAACCCACGAATGTCGAGAAACGCTCGCAGCGCTTCTCCCAGCTCGAAATCGTCCTCGACGAGAAGAATCGTTGGCCGCTCGG
>CBQVAZ010000775.1:0-2046 GCA_967720205.1 uncultured Gemmatimonadaceae bacterium
ATGGGCGCCATCCCGCCCAAGTACACCTGCGACGCGGATGACGACAGCCCGCCGCTTGCGTGGGACGATGTGCCTAACGGGACCAAGTCGTTTGCGTTGATCGTCGACGATCCGGACGCGCCCGATCCCGCCGCACCCAAGATGGTCTACGTCCACTGGGTACTGTACGACATCCCGGCGTCGGCGAGTTCACTCAGCGAGGGTGCGACGGCAAAGACGCTGCCGCCCGGCACGCGCCAGGGTAAGAACGACTTCGGAAAGTCAGACTACGGCGGGCCGTGTCCGCCGATCGGTCGGCATCGCTACTTCCACAAGCTATACGCGCTCGATACTTCGTTAGGCGATCGCGGGCAGCTTTCCAAGAACGAGCTCCTCGCAGCCATCAAGGACCACGTCCTTGCCGAGTCGCAGCTGGTCGGCACGTACGAACGGAAGCGCAAGTAAGGCCGCGCAGCGCGGTTGGCGCCGTTCCAAATCTTCGCTGAAGAGCTGTTCTCTTCATGTTTTGAGCACGTTGGAACGGTGCTAGCGGGCGACGCGCCGCGTTCCTAGACTACCCGCCCATGAACGTCGCCTTCCTCGGCCTCGGCGCTATCGGCTTGCCTATGGCTCGTCACGTCGCGTCGCATTTCCCGCTCGCGGTGTGGAATCGAACACAGTCCAAGGCGGCGGCGTTCGCCCAGCAGCACGGGGCGCGAGCTGCAGCGACACCTCGCGAGGCCGCACAGGGAGCGGACGTCGTCATCACCTGCCTCCCAACATCGCATGAGGTCGAAGGACTCCTCGACGGCGCCGATGGGCTGCTGGCTGGGCTCAAGGACGGCGCGACCCTGATCGATTGCACTTCTGGCGATCCGACGACGTCGCAGCGCATCGCGGCGCGCCTAGCGAGCAGCAACCAGCGATTCATCGACGCGCCAGTTTCCGGTGGCGTCTCCGGAGCAGAGCAGGGGACGTTGACGATCATGTGCGGCGGCGGGGAAGCAGACCTAACGCGCGTTCGACCTGTGCTCGAGACATTCGGCAAGAAGATCGTGCTCTGCGGCGCTGTCGGCGCGGGACACGCGGTCAAGGCGGTCAACCAGGCGCTGTTAGGCGTGCATCTATACGCAGCGTCGGAGGGCCTAGCGGCGCTCGTCAAAGCAGGGGTTTCTCCGACGCTCGCGCTCGAAGTGATCAATGCGTCGAGCGGTCGCTGCAACGCCACGGAAAACCTGATTCCGCAGCGCGTGCTCACGCGAGCATTCCCTCGCACGTTTCGACTTGCGTTGCTGGAGAAGGATCTCGGAATTGCCGCCGCATTCGCACGCACCGAGGGTGTGAGCGCACCAATACTGCAGCTCACAACAGAGCTTTATCGGGCGGCGCGCCGTGAGCTCGGCGAAGAAGCCGATCACGTCGAGATCGCCAAGGTCATCGAGCGCACGAGTGGTACGGAGATCCGCGGATGACGGCGACAGCCCGCGATGCGACAACGTTAGGCACGCCGACGGTGGAGCAGATCCGTCGCCGCTTCCCCGCGATGGATCGCGTGCACGGTGGACGCTCGGTGGCGTACTTCGACGGCCCCGGCGGGACACAGGTGCCGCGCGAAGTCGTCACAGCGATGGCGGAGTATCTTTTCCACCATAACGCGAACACGCACTGGAACTACCCGACCAGCGCGGAGACCGATTCGGCAATCGAGCAGGCGCGCATTGCAACAGCCGACTTCTTTGGCGCGCAGCCTAACGAGGTCGCCTTCGGCCAGAACATGACGACCATAGCGTATCATGTTTCGCGCGCCGTAGCACCGCGCCTCGGGCGCGGCGACACGCTCGTGGTGACCGAGCTCGATCATCACGCGAACATCGCTCCGTGGACGCGCCTCGAAAGCGAGCGCGGCGTAAGCGTGCGTTGGGTTCGCATGAAGCCCGAAGATGGCACGCTCGACTGGAACGATCTCGAAAGCGCGATTGCAGCGCGGCCGAAACTCGTTGCCATCGGCGCCGCGTCCAACGCGCTCGGAACGATCACCGACGTACGCGCCGTCTGCGCCATGGCTCG
>CBQVAZ010000776.1:0-2040 GCA_967720205.1 uncultured Gemmatimonadaceae bacterium
ACTGAAGCGAAGACGACGAGGACAAACGCCACGTTGATCGCGACGCTCATCATACTGCGCGACCGTTGATACTCCGTGATCGCTACGTACAGGATGAGCAAGGCGAACGTCGCGTGGACATCGATGTCGATTCCCGCGATTCGCCCGATCCGCCAGCTCCACTTCATAACGCTCCTTGCTACAGCCGCGCCGCGATTGTCGCTCCGATCAGCGCCGTTTCGATCGACGGGATGATGTCGGGGAAAATGTCGTCACGTTGTTGCAGAGCCGCGGCGAGCTGGACGCCTTCCTCGATTCGCTCGCCATTCACTGCACTGCCTAACACATCCAGCAGCTGCCGGCAGTCGTTTACGTGCCCGTTGAAGCGCTTGATCGCGTAGTCGTCGACCTCGCCTGTCGAGATGATGAACTGCCAGTCCGAGGACTGTACGAGCAGCAGGGAGCGTGCGGCCTGCGCGAGGATCGGGTGCGCGGCTGGGTTGTTCACGGCGCGCGGGGCGAGCGACCAGAAGGCGTCTTCCAGCTCCCAGATCGCCGGCCAGGTCCACCATGTCTGCGCGCCCATCCACATGCTCCAGTCGCCGTCCTTTCCCCAGGAGCCCGGACCCAATCTCAGCACAGGGAAGACGCTCGAGCGGTCTATGTGCTCATGGGCTTGTGTGGCGCGAACCGCCGGATAGTTAGGCAGCACGGCGTACATGTCGCCGAGGAAATCAGGCCCCTCGTACCACCAGTGACCGAACAGCTCAGTGTCGAACGGCGCCACGATGACGTCGCCATGATGCTCGTGCTGTTTGTGCGCGATGCCGTTGAGCAGCGCGGCGAAGTGCTTGGCATGCTCGTGCGACTGTTCGCGCGCCGCGTTAGGCTCGTACGGTTGCTTGGCGCCGAGATCGACCCCCTGCCCCGTCACACGCCAGAGCCGCACACCGCCCGGCCAACGGATCTTGTGGAACTCGAGATACGCGCCCGAGCCAGGATACCCCCCGTGGCGGTTCCACACCTGCGCGGAAGAACGTGGATCGCGAACCAAAACATCCACCGGTCCTGGCGTGTTCTGCCCACTCACTCGATACGCGCGATACGGCGAGCGCGTGGCATGACGCGCGCTCTCCATGAGCATCGCCATGCGCTCCGGCTCGCCCTGAACCATCTGCGCATAGACACCCAGTGGTTGACCGGCGCGCGCGAGGTGCGCGTCGACGAAGAAGTAGCGGAAACCCGCCTCGGCAACGAACTGCTCGATGCCGGCCCGTTGACGGGGTCGTACGTTAGGTAAGGGCTGCCAACGCCCGGATGGACGGTAGGCGCATTCCGGAACCCAACATCCCACCGGATCGCGCCCGAAGATGCGGCGGTGCTCGGCGAAGCCTAACGCTAGCTGCAGACGAATACTCTCGTCGCGGCCGAGCAACGGCAGGAAACCGTGCGTCGCCGCCGAGCTGGTGATTTCGATGCGACCCTTGTCCTGCAGGTGACGGAAGCCGTCCAGGATGCGGCCGTCGAGTGAACGGAACAACGCGCGCATCCGCTCCAGCCGCTCGCGCCAGTAGTCCACGAGCGGAAGCAGGTGCTCATCGTGTGTGGAGCGCAGTGCCTCCGGCGCCTCATCGAGAAACTCGAACCGGTGCGCGAAGTACCGTTCGAGCTCCTGCGCAAACGTCGGATGCTCCAGTTGATTCGCCAGCACCGGCGTGAAGCCGATTGTCACCGGCGACGCGATGTTCGCCTCGTCCAGCGCGCGCAGCTTGCCGAGCAGCGGCAAGTACGTCTCGATCGCCGCCTCGCAGATCCAATCGCTGCCGTGCGGCCAGCGGCCGTGATTCAGGACGTACGGCAGGTGCGAGTGCAGCATGAGGACGAAGTCCATACGCGGCGTCATGACAGTGCCTAACGCCGCCAGCGCGGCGATTCGATCACGCGCCGATACAGTTCGCGATATTTCGCTTCCGAATGCTGCCAGCCGAAGTCACGGCCCATCGCCTCGCGCACCATCGCCGTCCACGTCTGCGGATGCCGATAGTGATCGATCGCGCGCGC
>CBQVAZ010000777.1:0-2005 GCA_967720205.1 uncultured Gemmatimonadaceae bacterium
ATTCAGGCGATGGAGGGCACCGGTGGTGTGTTGAGAGTGCGTGCTCGCGAGATTGACGACCGCGTTAGGATCGAAGTCGCCGACACGGGACCGGGCGTCCGTCCGGAGGACCGCGAGCGGATCTTCGAACCGCTCTTTACGACGAAGGCCCGTGGCATCGGACTGGGCCTGTCGATATCGCGCTCTCTCGCGCGCGCCAACTCGGGTAAGTTGTACTTGAGCGGGACACCGGGCAAAGGCGCAGTCATGGCGCTCGAGCTACCCACTGCAGCGACGTCGAAAGGAGCGACCGGGCCGCTGGTCGATGGCCCCACGAAAGCCGCGGTTTGATGGCCAGTTCCTCTTCCCCCCGCGCAGTTCAGCGCACAGTCCTCGTCGTCGACGACGACCGCGACATCGTAGAAACGCTCTGCGACATCTTCGAGCTTCGCGGATGGCGTACGCTTCGCGCCTATGACGGCCAGGACGCCGTGCGGCTTGCGACGCAGAACGATGTCGATTGGATCGTGATGGATGTGCGCATGCCGCGCCTGACAGGCGTCGAAGCGCTTCAGCTGATCCGCGAGAAAATGCCTAACGTGCGCGTGGTGTTGATGACTGCATTCGCCACGAACGATCTTGCGGCGCGCGCCGAGCGGGCCGGTGCCGCCCGCGTACTCTACAAACCCTTCGAGCCCTCGACGCTTTTCGCGGTCATCGACTCCGCGGCTTAGCCGCGGCGCCCGGTCTGAGAAACGACTGATTACGGGAGCAGCGCGTCGGCGATCGTCGCGATCTCGTCAGCTTCGCGCCACGCCTCCTCCAGCTCGCCGAGCTCACCTTCCAGCGCGCGCCGCTCGGACTCTTCGTGCGCCGCCATCTCGAGTGCCAGGCGATCTACCAGCGGGACGTCCAGCAGCGCGGCACTCGGCTCGCTGCCGATGCCGCCGTGGCCCCAGAATGTTCGCCCCGTTAGGCGGAACGCGAGCCGCTCGATGTCCGAGCTGGCGACTTCGAGATCGTCGACGCGACGCGGCAGCTGCGAGCCTTCCTCAGGCTCGGAACCTCGTCCCCAGTGCGAGCGCAGCGCGAGCGCGAGCACGCGATTGAAGTAGCTCCCGGGGAACGCACTCTCGTCCACTTTGCGCACGGCCGTCTCGATCAAATCGTGCGAGAAGCCGCCGCCGCGCTCGGTGCCATTGATTACCGCGAGCACCCGCGCCGCGGCGCGCACACCAGCGTCGCCCTCGATCGCGAGCACGCCGTGATCGTGCGGGATGTGCAGCTTCCATGGATGTCCGGGCTCCGGTCGTACCAATGCCGCGTGCACGAGATGTCTGTAGCGCACAACGGCCACCGGTAGCTCAGCGCCTAGTTCGTCACGCGGCGGCGTGTCCGGCAGGTGAACGAGATCGAGGACCCGATTTCCATACACAGCGAGAACCGTTCTCGCAAAGGCGGCGCGTGGATCGCGCTGAGGAGCGTAGCGCGACGCCGTGAGTGTATGAATGCCGCGCACGACAGCCATCGCGAGCTGCTCGACGGTGCGCCGGCCGATGGAGCGCCGCCTCGTTAGGATGCGTCCGTAGCGCCACGCGGCTACTTCAGGACGCAATGCTGGCCCGACGCGAATCAGCTCGAGATCGCCCTGCAGCCAGGCGAGTCCGACGTTGCCTGACGAGTAGCGCAGCGACGTCGCACGGAAGCGTCGTTCGCACTCCTCGACGGCCTCCCACCGCTCTTCGATAGGCGCGAGGTTCCACCTGGCGCAGTGCCGGCAGATAGCCCAGAGGCACCCCTTCTTTGGATCGAACGCGACTCGTCCGGAAACGGCAAAAGTTTCCAGCACGCTGTTGGTGCCGAGCGCCGCGTAGCAGAAAGTGCAGGTCGAGTACACGTCGAGTGGTAACCCGCGAAGGACGGACGGTCGCAACGACTTCCTTCACGGTAGCGTGCGCGCTCCGCCCGAGCCAGGGCAATTCTGTTCTAAGTGACGCTCGGCGGGCGGTGTCATGTTGTCCAACGA
>CBQVAZ010000778.1:0-2001 GCA_967720205.1 uncultured Gemmatimonadaceae bacterium
GCGCACGCGCTCGGACTCGACGCTCAAGCCGCAACTCCGCGCGCGTATGAAGCGCGCATCGACGCAGACGGCGTGACGCTGACAGTTCGGCGAACAGGGCGAACGGCGCACGAACGTACAGAAGCAGATGCGCTTTCTCAGGATGACGCCGACATAGCAGTTCGTGTAAGTCGAGCCGACGCCGCCGGTTCAGACCTAGTTGCTCTCGACGTATTTCCTGAGCGTGCCCGCCGCGTGATCCGCGCATCGACGCGGCGTCGCTTGCTTGCGAGCTCCCTAACGACTCAGGAGCTCGCCGCCCTCGCCAACGGCGACGCGTCGCTCCGCGAGCTGGCGGCGCGCGCCCTCGTGCGCTCGATCCAGGAGCTGCCGACCGATGAATCCGGTCTCGCTCTCAGACGCGCCAACGCCGTACTCGACCTGCTCACGCAGCTGGAGAGCACGATTCCGTTCGACGCGCAAGCGGCGTGGTGGCACGTGCGCGCGAGCGCGAACGGTCACAAGTCTCAGATCGCCGCGTTAGGTGCCCGCCTCGGATTCGACGTATCGGCCGTTCCGGTATCCGACTGATCTACCGGGTCATTCAAATTCACGATGCCCAAGCAACCAATCCGTTTCGTCTTCGGTCTACATCTTCATCAACCGGTCGGAAACTTCGGTCACGTCTTCGAAGACCACGTCCGCGACGTATACCTCCCCTTCCTCACGCACGCGAAGGACTCGGGGCTGCTCCCCGTGGCGATCCACATGTCGGGCCCGCTGCTCGACTGGCTCGAACGCTACGATACCCGCGTGCTGGATCTGATCGGGAACCTAACGAGCCAGGGGAAGATCGAGCTGCTCCTCGCCGGCTACTACGAACCGGTTCTCGCTGTCATCCCGCGCGAGGATCGCCTGGAGCAGATCGCGTGGATGCGCGCCGCGATCGAGCGGCGCTTCGGCGCGCACGCGACCGGCCTCTGGTTGACCGAACGCGTCTGGGAACCGAACCTCGCGGCCGATCTCGCCGATGCCGGCGTGGAATTCGTGATCGTGGACGATCGGCACTTTCTCGTGAGTGGCGTTGGTCGTGAGCGCCTGCACGCGCCGCTCTGGACAGAGAGTGACGGCAAGCGTCTCGCGCTCTTTGCGATCGACGAACGGCTGCGTTATCTGATCCCCTTTCAGCCGCCGCGAGATACACTGGCGTACCTAACGAGCTTGCGGGAGAGCGGGCATCAGCTCGCCGTGCTCGCCGACGACGGTGAGAAATTCGGCGGTTGGCCCGGAACCAAGGACTGGGTTTACGATCGCGGATGGCTCAAGGAGTTCACTCAGACAATGCTGGGCGCCGTCGAGCGCGGCGAGGTGATGCTTTCGACGTTCGCCGACGCGCTCGCGAATGTTCCCAGCAGCGGGTTGGCATATCTGGCGACAGCGAGTTATCGCGAGATGGAGGCATGGTCGCTGCCTCCTGACTCGGCAGATCAGCTGGCAGATCTCGAGGATCAGCTCGGAGCCGAGTACCTAACGCGCGTCGGCGCGCTGATTCGCGGTACGCATTGGCGCAACTTCCTCGTCAAGTACGCGGAAGCGAATCGCATGCACAAGAAAATGCTCGCGTTGTCGCTGCTATGTCGCGCACGCGGCAACCCTATTGAAGCGCGCCGTGCAATCGGCCGAGCGCAATGCAACGATGCGTACTGGCATGGTGTGTTTGGCGGTTTGTACCTGCCGCATTTGCGCGAGGCGGTCTGGCGCGAGCTCGCCCATGCCGAGCGATACCTCCGCGCCGGCGAAGTCGCCTGGGTCGAGGAGATCGATCTAGACGTAGATGGTCATACGGAGTTGTGGGTTCATAACGAATCGTATTCGGTGACGATCTCACCGGATCGTGGCGCAGCGATCGAGGAGTACACTCGGTTTGGCGACGCAAGAAACGTCGTCGACACGATGACCCGACGCCGCGAGCCGTATCACATGGTTCATGCGCCATCTGAACCTCCGGCAGCCGTCGCGCAT
>CBQVAZ010000779.1:0-2001 GCA_967720205.1 uncultured Gemmatimonadaceae bacterium
GCGATCCATAGAAGAACTGACAACAACACGGTTATTAGTCTTGCCTTCTTTTTCACCAGGCGACGCCTCCAAAGATTGTGCTGGCAATACTGGGTTGGCGTCACGATGTTGGAGCCAAAAGGTTTGCGTCCCGCGCTAAGACCCACGAGCCAGTCGCCTGTTTGCGAAGAATGGACAGTGCGCTTCCCGACCGGACCTTCGCGTTGCCGCCTAAAAGCGGGACGACCCGTACATTCAGGTCGGTCCAACAGTACGCCAGACTTCCCGAGACTTCGACTTCCCGGACTTCGCCTGTTGATTCGATGCGGTGCTGGGTAAGGAGAGCGCGAAGACCGCGTTCGAACGAACTGCGGCCTTTCATGGGCGGTTGACCGGGAGTGAGGAAGACAACGTCGCCGGCCATGAGACCGAGGACGGTGTCGACGTCACCTGCAGCGGTTGCCCTGTGCCAACGCGCAACAAGATCGCGAATGGCTTGTTCTTCAGTGTTCATGGCAGTTCCCTATGTGACGCCCAACGGACGAAGCTAACGGACGCCGAGCGGACGGCGCGCCAGCGCCGCCGGCGAGGCGTCCGGTTGAGCGAGATGTTAGGCCTCATCTTTTGGCGTAACTCGTGCATAGGCCTCGCGCTCGAAACAATTATTCAAGTACGGATTGCGCCCGCGGAACACTTGCACAAGACTGGACGCGACATAGAGCGGAAAGAAAAGTACGCCCCAGCGTTCGTACTGTTGAACATGAACATGCTCGTGGGGACGAACGTGCCCAAGGATAGCGTGATCAATGCCGATTATCACGTGGCCGAAGGTTATCGCGACAAACCTAGCCGAGCGCGGCAGAAGCAAAGCGACTTGATGAAGCTGGCCGCCGGCTACTTCAATACTGCCGTCGACAAAACGGATTGTTGCCCCGGCGGATAATGCAAGAATGGAAAACAATAACCCGACGGCAGTCGCGGGCAATGCCCAGGCGTAACGGAGTACGAGGAACAGTTGGCGCATGAATGCAGGTGATGAGGCCTAACGAACCAAGCTAACCGTCCGGGTTGAGCGAGTGGTTAGGCATCGGAAGCTACCGGCTGCCGAGCCACGTTGCAACCGTCGCCAAGAGAAAGAACGGCCATGCGATGTGGCGCCCGCGGGTCGTGGCGAAAGTTACAACCGCGCCCATGCCCAAGTAAGTTGCGACGATGGCACCAACTGATTGACGCAGCTGCGAAGGGTCGTTCAGAAGCGCGATCAAGATCGCGGCCAGTGCGACCCAGGCAAAGCTAGTAAGATGCCACGCCCAACGCACGATGGAGCGCATCAGTGTAGCGCTACCGCTCAGTTTGGGTGGATCGTCACGGTTGAGAAGTCGTGGAAAGACGCGCTTCTCGCCGAGATAGGAATGCGCAACAGCAATGAATATCGTTGTTCCCGCGGCGACCAACAACCATGGCATTCCGTTCCCCTTTGACGATAGTCCGCTGGTCGGCCCGATGCCTAACGAACGAAGCTAACCGGCGCCGAGCGGACGGCGCGTAGCGCCGCCGGCGAGGCGTCCGGGTTGAGCGAGATGTTAGGCATGGCTGCGGCTCCAGATACGCTGGGCGAACGCGAGCAAGCACGCCGCGACTGCAAAATAAGCCGCAAAGAGCCAATACACGGAAAGCCACAACGCGAGAACTGACGCCACGAGAGCCGACGTAACGGAAACACCCAAGACCCACCATCGAGAGGCCGGCGCAAGCTGCCAAAAGCGAGCGGCAAGAAACGCCAGAATCGACGAGGCGACAAACATAGCGACGAGAGCTGCCAAGATGGTGCGCAACTCGCCTAACCCCACCACGAAGCTCTGACGCATACCCCACAGAGTAACGCCGAGGATGCCGCCAGAGAGCAAGGAGCCGCCACCGAGAGCAACTGCGGCGGTGAGGCTCAAATTGCGAGGTGTAACAGCCATGCCTAACAAGAAGTAGACAGCCTAAAGACGACTGAAAATAAGGCGTCAGTCATCC
>CBQVAZ010000780.1:0-2001 GCA_967720205.1 uncultured Gemmatimonadaceae bacterium
TCATCGTCGCGCTGGCGCGCACGATGAGGATCGCCGTGAACGCCGTGAGATTGTCGAGCGGCGCTCCAGCACCGCATGCGATGCGGTGAGAGGCGGCCGTCGAGCGAAAGGCCTTACCGTCCGGCGAGATGTCGAACGGGACGCCCTGTGCGGTCGAGCGAAGGGGTGCGAGGCGAGCGGGCATCAGGCGTTAGGCAATTCGCCTATTGGACCTCGTCCGCCACCGGCCACATAGTGACTTCGTTGTTGCTGGCCGTCGCGTGCAGCGCAACACCGGATGCATTCCAGATGGCTGGACTCACAAAGCGCGAATTGAGCAGCACCTGAAACTCCGCCACGAAGTCTTTGGTGGTGCTCGCCTCGTCGATTTCAACCGCGCCGACGAACGTCGCGTTCGCCAGCCTCGCTTCGGACGGGATCGAGGCATCCGCCGTACCAAAGCCGCCCGCGCGGAAATTGGCATCCTGTGCGGTGACGAGATACACGCGCACAACGTTGCCGACCGTCGGTGCCGTATTCGCGCGGAAGCGCACGCGGACCTTGTACTTCCCCTCGACGGAGCCCGCGCCAAAGTCTTTTTGCGCGCCGAGCCGGCCCAGATTGTTCGCCAGACTCGCCAACGTCATCGTGAGCGACGCACCTGAGTCTTGCCAGTTGGTGAGGCTGCCGAACGCGGTCAATATCTTATTCGCCATCGGAGTGTGACCTCAGTCGTTAGGTATTTCGCAGCACACAAAACCTCGGCCGAGAAGCGGCGCCGCGAGGCTCAGCCACTGCCGCCACCGTTTTTGTTGATCTCGAATACAGCAGACCCTAGCTCGATGGCGCCCGGGCGCGGTGCTTGCGGATCGCGAACGCCGGCCAGGGACCAGGTGACGACGTTGGGCGTGTCCAGGAGCTGAAGCTCGCTCATCGCGCACACACCCTCGCGCGACGGGTGCTCCGGCGCCGGATGCGTCGCGGGGTTCGCAAAATACACCTTATCGCGCGATGGATCGGTCCGGACGATGACCCGTTCCAGACCGCGCAGCTGAATGGTGTCACCGACCTGCGGCGTGCGCATCGTTGAGCCCTTTGCGCTCGTTAGGTCTGGATGTAGCCGATTCCGTTGGCGCTGAACTGAAAGTCCATCGTGCCGCCATTTGTCACCTTGTCCGCGCCCATGTCGTTGAACATGACGACCGGCGAGTCGGCGTCCGATGTCTTCTCCTGTACGATCGCCGCGTGCCGCAGCGTGTTGCCAGCGGCCAACGTGTACTGCGTCGGGTCAGCGGCATCGAACACGCCACGATGATTCGTGTCGTCTTCAGTGACGGTCTTCGAGGCCAGCGCTTGGCGTCCGGCGCCTCCGAAGCCCCCGACGTAGCCGGCTACATTGCATTCCGCGGCGTTGATGTCGGAGATGAAGTCGTGCGTACGCAGCGGCGTCAGAGAGCTCTGCAGCAGCATGAACTTCAACCCAGCCGCCGAGCTCAAGTCGAGCTGCCCACTCATAACGAGAAACGCGCCCTTGTTCGTCCACATCGAGGCCATGAGACGGATCCTCCCCGCAGAAGTTGGTGGCGCTCGATCGCGAGGTGGGCGCGCCTAACGGCACGGCAGCAAGTGACCAGCGCCTGCAGCGGCACATGACGCACGCCGAGTGAGAATAGCGAGACTTGGGAGCACAGCCGTGAATCTTCCAGGCGCCCCGCCGATGGCGCGCGCAATGCCGTCGCGGCTTCAAGCCGCGGCAAGATTATCGCGCCAAGGTTTGCGTGCCGCCAGACATCCGAGCGCGCGACCAAGCAGTTACGATGCCGCGTCCCGAAACGATCCCAAGCGTCCTGCAAATACTGCGGTCTCCGGCAGGACTGGCGATCACGCCCGCCTCGGGCGATTATGCCGCCAGGCCCTGCGTGAGCCCCTCCCGCACCCCTAAGGTGACCCCCGAGTTGACGTTGGCCGATCGAGCGCGACTGCCTGTGCTCACCGCACGCGGTGCGGTCGCCGAGCGCACGG
>CBQVAZ010000781.1:0-2000 GCA_967720205.1 uncultured Gemmatimonadaceae bacterium
AGGGAAGGGAGTGCCGAAGGGGGGACTCGAACCCCCACGGGCTGTCGCCCACTGCGCCCTGAACGCAGCGCGTCTACCAATTCCACCACTTCGGCGTCGGAGTCGGCAAGCTAGCGCCGTTCCAACTTTTTGCAACAAAACCGGGTTCCGCTCCAGCGCCAGTTTGGAACAGCGCTGGTCCTGCCTATGATGACGGCAGCGCGCGTTGCCTGACGCGGCGTCCTATCTTTCCCACGATGGCGAACAAACCAGTCCCGGCCGATACGCAAAGCGTGGCGAGGAACCGTCGTGCGCGTCACGACTATCATATCCTTGACACGTGGGAAGCAGGTCTCGTGCTGACTGGAACCGAAGTGAAAGCCTTACGTGAGGGCAAAGCGAACATCGGCGACGCGTACGGAATGGTGCGCGACGGTGAGCTGTATCTGTTCAACGCGCACATCTCTCCATACGAACGCGGCGGCTACGTGAATCACGATCCGCTGCGCACGCGCAAGCTGCTGCTGCACAAGAAAGAGATTCAGCGTCTGATCGGCGGCACGGAGCGCGAGGGCCTCACGCTCATCCCCTTGGAGCTGTACTTCAAGCGCGGAAAGGCGAAGGTCGCGCTCGCGCTGGCGAAGGGGAAACAGCTGCACGACAAGCGCGCTGACCTCAAGAAGAAGGACGACGAGCGCGAGATGGCGCGCGCCTTTCGCCGCCGGTGATGCTTTCCTATCACCTCGTTCTGCAAGCCGCGCTGGCGCTCGATACACTGTCGGCGATCACCGTGCGCGACGCGGACAAGCGTACGCAAGTCGCAGTCGAGCGCATCGAGCACGTGGCGATGGTCAGCGTCGATCGCCTCGTCGCGAGCCTCGGAGGCAGCGTTAGGCGCCTATCGCCGGATCGCTTCGTCGTGACGCTCGTGGGGGCGCAGTTCGAGCTGTCGCCGGGAGCAGCTGTCGTTCGGGCAGGCACCGTAGTCAAGCCGCTCCCTTCAGCGGTCCGTCTCCGCGGGACCGAGCTGTTCGTTCCGATCGCATTTGTCAGCGAAGTGCTGCCGCGACTCGCGCCACCGCCGGGCGTGGCCTACGATGCGAGTCGAGCGGAGCTACGACGCTGGGCATCGAATCCAGCCACGGCCATATCAGCGCGCGCCGCGCCCGCACCCGTTAGGCGGCCGCCAAAGGCAAGAGCGAAGCCGATCGTGGTGATCGATCCCGGACACGGCGGTCCCGATCGCGGCATGAGCGGACCGATGCGCGGGCGCTGGAAGATTCACGAGGCCGACCTCACGCTGCAGATCGGACGCAAGCTGCGCGATGCACTGAGACAGAGCGGCGTCGATGTGATCATGACACGCAGCAAGGACACACTGATCGCACTGGCCGACCGCGGGCGCATCGCTAACGAGAACAACGCCAGCCTGTTCGTCTCGGTGCACATCAACGCGGCGAACCGGCGCTGGCGCGATCCCGCCGGCGCTCGCGGCTTCGAGACATACTTCTTGTCGGAAGCGCGGACGGATGACGCGAGACGCGTGGAAGAGATGGAAAACTCGTCCATTCAATACGAAGTCGACTCGCTACCAGCCGGCGACGATGCGTTAAGCTTCATTCTGAAAGACATGAAGCAGAATGAGAGCCTGCGCGAGTCTCAGCTCCTCGCCGAAGCCGTCCAGAACGGACTTGGCGAAATACATCCGGGGCCGTCGCGCGGCGTGAAACAGGCGGGGTTCCGCGTGCTCGTGGCTTCCCTCGTCCCAGCGGTCCTTGTCGAAGTCGGCTTTGGGACGAATGTCGCAGAGGCACGGTACCTGGCGAGCGACAAAGGGCAGCGAGCCCTCGCCAGCTCCATCGCCAAAGCGACGTTAGGCTATCTCGCGGCGTACGAGCGACGCCGCACGGCAGGAGACACGGTCCGTTGACGGTCTCCGACGGTCGGTCCCCCGCACTGGCGAGCGCGACACTCGCCGTTAGCGTGGCCGGCCTCGCGTTACAAAACCCGATCGTTCTCGC
>CBQVAZ010000782.1:0-1995 GCA_967720205.1 uncultured Gemmatimonadaceae bacterium
TGGCCGAGGACGAAGAGCGCGAAGTCGCTGAAGCGATTACGCAGGTCCCAACGCCGCAGGAAATAAAGGATGTGCTCGATCAGTACGTGATCGGGCAGGAACAGGCGAAGAAGGCCCTCTCGGTCGCGGTCTACAATCACTACAAGCGAATCAATTCAGGTGCCGCGCGGGAGAATGACGTCGAGCTGGACAAGTCGAACATTCTGCTGATCGGCCCGACCGGCGTCGGCAAGACGCTCCTCGCGCAAACGCTTGCCCGCCTCCTCGACGTTCCATTCACAATCGCCGATGCAACGACGCTCACCGAAGCCGGCTATGTCGGTGAGGACGTCGAGAACATTCTCGTTAGGCTTCTGCAAGCCGGCGACTTCAACGTCGCCGAGTGCGAGCGCGGCATCGTCTATATCGACGAGATCGACAAGATCGCGCGCAAATCGGAGAACCCGAGCATCACGCGCGACGTCTCCGGCGAAGGCGTGCAGCAGGCCCTGCTCAAGATTCTGGAAGGGACAGTCGCTTCCGTGCCGCCTCAAGGCGGACGAAAGCATCCGCAGCAGGAATACATCCAGATCAACACTAAGGACATCCTGTTCATCTGCGGCGGTGCGTTCGACGGCCTCGAAAGGATCATCGAAGCACGTATCGGCAAGAAGCAGATCGGCTTCACGAATCCTGACAAGGAAAACCTGAACAACTCGGCGAAAGCGAAGGACGACATCTTCGCGCAGGTCGAGCCCGATGACCTTCTGCGCTACGGTTTGATCCCCGAGCTGGTGGGCCGTCTTCCCGTGAGCGTGCCGCTCGAAGCGCTGGACGAAGAGGCGCTCGTTAGGATCCTCAAGGAGCCGAAGAACGCGATCACGAAGCAGTACACCAAGCTCTTCGAGCTCGAGGATGTGAAGATCACCTTCGAGGAGAGCGCGCTGCGCGCGATCGCGCATCGGGCGCTCAAACGCGGTACCGGCGCACGCGGGTTGCGCGCCATCGTTGAAGGGATCCTGATGGACACGATGTTCGACCTCCCGAGCCGCGAAGACGTGGTCGAGGTGAAGGTGACCGAGTCATGCGTCCTGAACGGGACGCCGCCCATGCTCGAAATCGCGCCGCAAAGGCGGAAGAAAGAGGCCTGACCTCCTAGGTCACAGCTTAAGTTGAAAGGGCGACCGCGTGAAGTTTTAGCGCGCGCGCCGATCTGAGAGGTCGCATGAGTCGTCGCTTGCAGCGCCTCGGGCTTGACCTCACCGCGCTCTCGTTGTGCGCAGCAATCGCGAGTTGCAACAGCATCGTCGACTCGCTAGCGACCGACCTCCCCACACCGAACGAAGTCACTCAGGTTCCCGTTCAGCGCGAGGCTGTGGTCCCTGCCCTCTTGCCGCTGATCGACGCAAGTGCCCTGTTCCGCTTCCCCACGCCTAACGTGGGCGCTGGCGAGATGACGTTGGATACGGCGCTGGTACAGGCGGCTGAGTATCTGTTCTATGGCCTCAACAGAACCTTGCTGCGTGGAGTTGTGGAAGGACAGCGCGGCGCGTTCATCGACTTCCCCACGTTGCGTATTTGCAGGCGCCCGCTCCTCGTGCGCTCGGTTTACGAAAGACCGCCAGATTCTTTGCCTAATCAGCTGCGGATGGTGTTAGGCGATAGTTGGCGGATCCCGTTTTGCGGATCTCGACTGACGCCGGAGCTCGTCGTCTCAGTCGCGACTCTAGGGAACAACGCGCGTTACAGGAACAGCCTGTCTGTCGGCGACACCCTTAGGCAGGACCTCGCCTTCCAACCGTTCGGAATCCCGTGGGAATGGGAAGTCGAGCATATGGTGACGCCGGAGGAGGCCGTAAACGAGGTTTACGCGGCTACCGGGACACGCGCCGCGCAGCTGCCGACTCTAGCCACGGCCACGCAAATCAACGGCCGGCAGGCCCGCAACGCTAACTGGTGCCCGGTTTGGCGCATCCTCGTGGATGTAATGGCCGCTCTGCTCAGCAACAAAGAAGC
>CBQVAZ010000783.1:0-1990 GCA_967720205.1 uncultured Gemmatimonadaceae bacterium
CCCGGAGCTGGGGAACCGGGAGGTTCGGACGGCCAAGCTGGTAGCCGATCACCTCAAGTCGCTCGGATTAGAAGTGCGCACCGAGGTAGCCCACACGGGGGTGGTCGGTGTCCTGAAGGGAGGAAAACCTGGTCCGACAGTCGCTCTGCGGGCCGACATGGACGCGCTTCCGGTGACCGAGGAAGTCGACTTGCCGTTCAAGTCGACGGTCAAGGCGACGTACCTGGGGCAGCCCGTCGGGGTCATGCACGCGTGTGGCCACGACAATCACGTCGCCATCCTCATGGGAGTCGCCGAGCTCCTCGCCGGCGTTAGGCAGGAGCTGGCCGGGACCGTCAAGTTCATATTCCAGCCGGCAGAAGAAGGGGCACCAGCTGGTGAGCGCGGCGGCGCCGAGCTGATGATCGAAGAGGGCGCGCTCGAGAATCCCAAGGTCGACGCGATCTTCGGGCTACACGTCTTCCCCTTCGAGGTCGGGAAGGTCGTCTGGCGCGCCGGTGGACTGATGGCGAGCGGCGATGGGTTTCGCATCGTCGTTCGCGGACGCCAGACGCACGGCGCCCTGCCGTGGAACGGGATCGATCCGATCGTCACGGCATCGCAGATCGTGCTTGCGTTGCAAACGCTGGTGAGTCGGACGGTGGATCTCACCCTGACGCCGGCTGTCGTCACTGTCGGAATGATCCGCGGCGGCGTGCGCAACAACATCGTGCCCGACAGCGTCGAGATGATCGGCACGATTCGCACGTTCGACGAAGCCACGCGCGATTCGCTGGCCGTGCGCATCGTACGCGTAGCCGAGGGGATCGCTCGCAGCGCCGGAGCTGTGGCTGTCGTGACGACCACGCGCGGCTATCCAGTGACAGTCAACGACCCCGCGCTCACCGAGCGCATGGTGCCGACGCTGCGGCGCACGTTAGGCGCCGCGAACGTTCTCCCGGCACAGCAGACGACGACGGCTGAGGACTTTTCGCTGTACCAGCGCAAGGTTCCGGGGATGTTCTTCTTCCTCGGCGTGACGCCCAAGGGGACCGATCCGCGCGCTGCGGCACCGAATCACTCGCCGCGATTCTTCGCGGATGAGGGAGCGTTGGTCCCTGGCGTCCGGGCTTTGGCGAACCTCGCGGTTGACTATCTGTTTGGTGCGGCCGCAAAGGCCTCGGCTAGCGGCAGCGCGCAATAACCAAATCGTCAGCGCGGACGAACACAGAGAACACCAAGACAAACGCGGGCGCTGCGGTTTCTTAGTTCAAAAACAGTAGTCTCGGCGTTTCGTCTTGCAATTGTCCGCGTTGGTCCGCGCTGCCGCTTTTGTTTATTGGGCGCGGTCAGGCGTTTTCGCGTCGCAGGCCGCGTCGCCGCGTGACGCTTTTTCGAGAATATCGACAAACTCAGCAACAGTGGACGCTCCAGCGTCCTTCTCGTACCAGTTCATCTTGCCGCTGAAGACGCCGCTGTCGCCGTTGTTCTTTTTTTCGCCGGAGATCCACTCGCGCAATTCCCGCGGGCGCTCGATCCAGCAGCCGCGTGGGGTGAAGCTCGAGTCCAGCAGGATCACGGTCGGCGTCGCTGCGCGGTTGTCCGGCGTGCGATGCGCCTCCATCACTTCCTTGCCCACCTTCGAATCGACGACGCGGAGCGTGACGTTAGGCATCGACTCCACGAGCTTGGCGATATAGGGGATCGTGCTCACCGAGTCGCTGCAGCTGTCAACCGCTACTACGAGAACGTTCCAGGTTCCGCTCACCCGAGCCGCCCGCGCCATCACCGCGTCTGCCACGGCGGCGCGGCCATAGTTCGAGTTCCACAGCTCTTTGCGTTCCTTCGCGTTGCTCAGAAACTCCGAGAACGGAATGCCGCTCGCGAAGAGCTTAGCGTAATCGATGTCCGTCGGCAGCGCGTTAGGTACGCCGGCCGAGCACGAGACGCTGAGCGACAGCACCAGGATCAGCGAAGTCACGTCGACTCCTTTGTTGTAACGCCTGCCGCA
>CBQVAZ010000784.1:0-1974 GCA_967720205.1 uncultured Gemmatimonadaceae bacterium
CACACTGTGACCACGAAGTCCTCTCGAAACGGGTCGGTCGTCAAAACGAGGCGCTCGTCCACCTCACTGATCAGCTCACGGATGTCTTCGTCGGTCATGCTTTCCGGCACACATAGAGTGGCGTAGGCGACGGAATTCGTGTAGTGGATATCGACGCGCCCGACCTCTTCATCATCGAGTTCCACGATATAACACTCGGACTGGGAAGTGCGGCATTCGCGCTCGAACTGGTATCCGCTCACGGTCGCCTCCTTGCGGTAGTTTGATGCTGATTGGCCCAAGCCGGTTGCCGGGCCCGTCGTCGTGAGGCCTTGTCTGGCCTCCCTAAAGCGATCAGCTACGGTCTCGTCTGCCCGTCACCGAACGCGATCCACTTGTACGTGGTTATCTCGCGCAGGCCGACGGGGCCTCGTGCGATTGTCTTCTGGGTTGAGTCGATGATCTCAGCGCCGAGCCCGAACTGCGCACCGTCAGTGAACTGCGTACTCGCATTGACGTACGCAACCGCTGTATCCACTTCGTCCACGAAACGCATCGCGGCCGAATAGTCCTCGGTGATGATCGCGTCCGAATGGCCCGTACCATAACGGCGTATATGATCGAGCGCGTCATCTAGCGAGCCGACGACCTTGACCGCGGCGGTAAGCGCGAGAAACTCGTGGCCAAAGTCATCGAGACTGGCGTGCTCGAGCTTTAGTTCCGATATCTCGGCAGCGTTCAGGAGTCGATAAGCTTCGTCGTCGCAGCGCATTTCAACGCCCGCCCCTGCCCATTTCCGCCCGATGTCCACAAGAAACGGCTCCGCGGCGTCCTCGTGCACGAGCACCGTATCAAGTGCGTTGCAAACGGTGTACTTGCGTGTTTTCGCGTTGTGCACGATGCGGACCGCTTTTTCGAGGTCCGCCGCACGATCGACGTAGGTGTGACAGACACCGATGCCGCCGGTGAGGACCGGCATCGTCGCGTTCTCGGCGACGTAGCGGATCAGCTCTTCTCCTCCGCGCGGGACTATCAAATCGATGGCTTCACGCATGCGCAGCAGCTCGGCCAGCAGCGCGCGGTCGGTATTCTCGATGAGCTGGACAGCGTTCTGGGGGATGCCAGCCGAGCCGATGGCTTCGCGAATGATGCTCGCGAGCGCGGTATTCGAGTGAATCGCTTCCTTACCGCCGCGGAGGATGCAGGCGTTTCCGGACTTCAGGCAAATGGCCGCGATATCGACCGTGACGTTCGGGCGGCTCTCGTAAATCACAGCGATGACGCCAAGCGGAACTCGTCGACGTCCCACCCGGAGACCGTTCGGGAGAGCCCGCATCTCGATCATCTCGCCGACCGGATCCGGCAATAGGGCCGTCTGGCGGACGTCGTTGGCGATGCCTTCGAGTCGCTCGTGCGACAAGAAGAGACGGTCGATGACGGCGTTGCTCAGACCAGCCGCGCGGCCCGCCTCGATATCTTCACGATTTGCGGTGAGGATGTACGACTCGTGCTCCAGGAGTCCTCTCGCAATCGCGAGGAGCGCTTCGTTCTTGGCATCGGTCGAGACGCGCGCGAGCGCCCGCGACGCTTCGCGTGCAGCGCTCCCCTTGGCACCGGCTTCGCTAACTTCGGTTGTCATCGTGTCATTGCGCGGCCACGGCCGACGCCCATCACGTTACTTGTGTCGTCGCTGCCAGCGCGTCTTCTTCAGCATCTTGCGATGCTTGTGCTTACCTATCTTCTTTCTTCGCTTCTTAACGACTGAACCCATGCAACCTCCGAATGTGAAGGGAACAAGGAACTTGGAACAAGCCGGCGCTCGCCCTTGTTCCCCGTTCCTTGTTCCCCTGCTCCTAGTCTGGCTCGAACTTCAACAACGCCACCTCGGGCGTAACGTTATCGTAAGTCGCCCTTACCGGCATGTCTACCCTAACCTCATCGGATACGCAGTTCACGATGTTCGTCGTCACACGTGGCCCTTCCTCGAGCTCGACG
>CBQVAZ010000785.1:0-1971 GCA_967720205.1 uncultured Gemmatimonadaceae bacterium
CTGCTGGTCAGATCGTCTTCACGTCGGCCGATACGTTAGCGCAGCCGGCGCAGCAGGTCGTGCGACGCAAGGCATTCAACGCTCCGATTGCACTGCGCGGTCAGACGCTGTTCATCACTGCTTTCGCTACAGACGTCTCGGGACGCACAGGCTTCGCAATTCCGACGGGAGCGACCGTTCCGGTTAGCGCCGACTCCTTGGCCAAGCGCGATCAGATCATCTACGCGTACGGCCTAACGTTCGCGCTGCCCGCCGGCAGTCTCGGCGGCGACATCGCCGTCGATACAGTGCGCAGCACGGTCTACGTGTCCAACATCAACAAGAACCAGCTCGAAACGTTCGCATATAGCTCGACCCTAACGTCGCTGCCGCCGGTATCCGTTGGATCGATGCCGTGGGGTATGGCGATCGACAACAGCGGATCGCTGCTGTTCGTCGCCAACTCTGGCGGTACTAACGTCTCGATGGTCTCGCTGATCTCGCGCCAGGAGAGCGGCCGCGTGAAGACAGCGAACGAGTGGGTGTACGACATTCAGTTCTCCAAACAGGACAGCATCGGATTCAAGTACACGATCAAAGGACCGATCGACTACTCCGACCGGCCGCAATACATCGCGCAGTCGGCGAGCGGCGCGCTCTATTACTCGACGCGTCCGACGTCCGAAGCGAATCCTGGTACGCTGCGGCGCATCGATAACTACCTCGATGCTCGCTCGGAGCCGCGCCAGCTTTGGCAGTACGGCTACGTGCTGCACAATCACTGGGTCATCTTGAACGCCGACTTCGTCGGTCGCGTCGAAGGTGGCCAGGGTCTGCCTGACGAGATCATTATTTGCGAGCACACTCCTGGTCAGGAGCCTTCCACGGCCGTGTGCGTGCAAGACAGGTACGTTACGAACGCGATTGCCCAACTCAAGGCGGCTCCGATCAACGGAAACGTCGAGGCGGCCTTCGAGCTCGATGTCGAATCGCTCGCCCTGCCCGACACCAACTTCGTCGCCGTGGGCGGTGATCGTCGCCGCGTGGCGTTCGGCGAAGCGAATACGGGCTCGCGCGCTGGTCGCGTGATGATCGTCACCGACCCGTCAGGGACCCCGCCGGATCAGGCCGAATACTCGGCTGGGATCGAGATCCGCGACCTAACGAATAACGCGTCTGACAAGGTGTTTGGTCTCGCCGTTAACGGCAACAGCACCAACGTCAGCGTGCACGGCCTGGAAACATTCTTCGCGGATTCGTCTCTCCGCTTGCAAGGCAAGTTCGCCACGTTCAACGATGGCGCAGGTATCGCGTTCCATCCGAGCAACGTCGAAGAGAATACGCAGGACCTTCAGGCGCGCGTGGTGTTCGTTGCCTCTGGCGACAAATCGATTCAGATCGTCGACAGTTACAACTATCGCCTGCGTGGTCGCATTCCGATCCGCACGAACCTTTATGGGGCGCTGCGAGCCGTCAGGCCGACAGCGGGCGAGCGCGCGCAGGATCCGTCGCTCGTGGTCAAGCTCTTCGGCTTGACGCCCGAAGGAATTGTCGTCATCGACGTGCGTTCAAGCGACATCCTACCGCCGTAACGGTTGCGCCGAGGCGCAACACGTGTCAACTTCGCGAGCCCGGTCCAGAAATGGCCGGGCTCGCGTCGTTAGGTGTCCCACGGCTCAAAAGAACGAATCCACCGCGGTGAAGCCTTCGACCTTGCACGTCCCTGGTGCGCCTAAGTGCAGGCAGTTGTGACATTGAATTCGCGTTAATTCGCGTTCATCCGCGGTGTAGCAGTTGATCTTCTCATCGTCCTAATGCTTCGATTTACAACAGCGGGCGAATCGCACGGCCCCGCACTGGTCTCGATTCTCGAAGGAATGCCCGCGGGGCTGCCACTCCTCGCGGCGCACGTGAACGACGAGCTGGCCCGCCGCCAGGCAGGCTACGGCCGCGGACGCCGCATGCAGATCGAGCGCGACGAAGTCGAGTTTC
>CBQVAZ010000786.1:0-1967 GCA_967720205.1 uncultured Gemmatimonadaceae bacterium
TCCGTGTTGTAGTACTTGCTCACGTCCACAACTTTCTTGTTCTCCGATACGCTCTTGATTGGCACGCTGTCGTAAAACCCGCGATGGATGCTGACCAGCTTCCCATATTCCTTTCGCAAGATCAGGTCCAGCGCGAGGTTGCCGAAGGCCATGGGCACGATTGAATCGAGCGCGTCAGGATCACCGGACCTAACGAGGTAGCCGAGCCGCTGATTCACGACGTCGATGCGGCGGCCCTTGTTGTACTTGGGCGAGTATTCCTTGAGCGCTTCACCCACCTTGTCGCCGATGCCGCCGAGTTTGCGGTGGCCGAACATGTCCGTCTCTTCGCCCTCATAGCTCATCCCTTCGTGCGCCGTTAGGTGCGCGCCTTCGGAGACAAGCACCACCGAGTATCGACTCGGATTCCGGTTGTGGTCATACGTCATGAGCTCTGTCAATTGCTCCACGTCCACGGGCCATTCTGGAATCACGCAGCGATCCGCGGCACCAGCCATGGCCGGCAGCAACGCTGTAAATCCCGCATAACGACCAAAGACTTCTATAACGAGAAAGCGCTCGTGTGAACCCGCCGACGTGCGCAAGCGATGCGTCAGCTCGATCGTGCGCGTGACGCAGGTGCTGAAGCCGATGCAGTAGTCTGTCCCATAGACATCGTTGTCCATCGTCTTCGGGATCGCGACGACTTTGACACCCTCATCGTGCAGGCGTTTGGCGTAGCTCAGCGTGTCGTCGCCACCGATCGGGATGAGCACGTCCACCCCGAGGTGCTCGAGGTTGATCAGCACATCCTTCGTCACGTCGTTGGTTTTCTGATCGTAGCCACTCAAGTGTTCCGGCACGCGCTCCAGGGGCAAATGACTCGGCCGAGTGCGCGATGTATGGAGGAAGGTTCCCCCGGTGCGCCCCGCGCGGTTCACGATCGCTTCGGATAGCGGCAAAACATTCTCGCTGTTGTCGGCGTCGGCTTCGCGCGAGTAGTCCACGAGCCCAGCCCAGCCGCGGCGGATGCCTACGACTTCATAATCTTCGCGTAAGGCGCGGATGGTGATCGCGCGTATCGCTGGATTGAGACCGGGGACGTCTCCTCCGCCGGTCAGGATTGCAATTGTGCCTTTGCTTTTTGGCATGTTCCGGTGAGCTCAGCGACGTTCATCCCACACAGCGACCCCCACGCGCGAATCCGCGCTTCCATAATAGATGTACCAGCGACCCTTGAACCTAACGAGGCCTTCCACGAAAGTGGTCCCCTCCGGATACTGGCCGGTGCGCTCGTATGTCTCGCTCGGCTTGAGGAAGGGCCGGTCGGTGCGGGCCAGGAGCTTGAGCGGGTTGCGCGCGTCAAACAACGCCTGACCGGCTGTGTAGACTCGCGCCGGCAGCGTTGAATCGCCGTAGGTGCCGCTGTTTCCCGCGTTGTACATCAAGAGAATGCCCCGCTCAGTCAAGAGCGCGGGCGGGCCCGGCTCGACGAGCCACGAGTCGAAGTAGCCTGGACGAGGGGAGAGGACCGCGAGCGGCCGCTCATTGGCATCCTCGAAGGGCGTCCAGTCGATCAGGTTATCCGATGTGGCGATGAGGATGTGCGGCACGTTGTAGTACATCCAGTACTTGCCGTTCACCTTCGTGGCGACGATACGATCGCCTTGCATGCGGCTCAGAATCGCGCCGGACTTGGACTCGGTCTTTAGATACTTGCCGCCAGCGACCTTTGCGAACGCTGGACCATGCTTGTCCCACCTAACGAGGTCGCGCGAAGTGGCCACAGCGAGCCGCGGTACCTTGTGGTTCCACTGCGTGTACGTCAGGACGTACGTGCCGTCCTCGCGCTCGACAATGCGCGGATCCTCGACGCCGCCCGGCCACTCGTTGGGCGTTTGCTTGTCTTTGTCAGGGTACAACACGGGGGCCGCGCGCCGCGTGAAACGCAGCCCATCGGTGCTCTGAGCTAGTCCGATGCGCGAAGT
>CBQVAZ010000787.1:0-1967 GCA_967720205.1 uncultured Gemmatimonadaceae bacterium
CTCGGGTGCGCTGAGCCTCGCGTTTGTCATACTCCGCACGAGCGCTGACCCCGCCTCACTCATCAAGCCCGTTCGCCAGGCGATCGGTGAGCTAGATCGGTCTGTTGCCGTGGAGGTCGAACCGATGAGCGCGAGCCTCGCTTTCGCGCTGTTGCCGAGCAGGATCGGCGCTGTGATGCTCGGTTCGTTAGGTGCGCTCGGGTTGGTGCTGGCGGCGTTCGGGCTTTATGCCATCGTGGCGTACAACGTGAGCCGCCGCATCAAGGAGATCGCGATCCGGGGAGCGTTAGGTGCGACGCGGGCGAGGATTCTGCGGCTCGTCGTGCGCGACGTCGCCACCGTTGTCGGCATCGGCCTCGTGCTCGGCCTCGGCATCGCAGCGATAGCGACCAAGCCGCTCGCTGTATTCCTCGTCGCGGGCCTCAGCGCAACGGATCCGCTCAGCTTCGCGGCAACAGCGCTCGTGTTCGGGCTCGTGAGCGTCGTCGCCGGATGGCTTCCCGCGCGAAGCGCTACGCGCGTGAGCCCTTCGATCGCGATGCGCGCCGAGTAGTCGAGCGTAGAAACGTCAACGGCAAATTAGCCACGGATTGGCGCTGAAACGCGCGGGTCGCGACGTCACTAAAACATGAAATCGCAACACAATGACCTGCCTCGCGCCCGAATGATCACGGACTAGATGAATGCACACGCCATCGTCGGCTTCCGTGCCGACGATCAAAGACATCCCGGGACCATATCGCTTCTTTTTCTTTAGCTTCGATTGCACGGAGCCGCCCCATGTTCACGCTCAACGCGACCGCGCTGTGTGCAAGTTTTGGCTCGATCCCATCGTGCTTTCACACAATTACGGCTTCGATCGACGGGATCTGCGTGCAATCAAGCGTATTATTTTTCAGAACCGCATGAAGATGATGGAGGTCTGGCGTGAGCATTGTAGCCAATCAGAGTGGCGAGCCTAGAGCACGTGCAGTAGAAGTGACGGACGAGTTGATCGTCGCTCACCTCGTCGATGGCCGTACAATCAGCGTCCCCCTGTCGTGGTCGTGGAGGCTGTCCGACGCCACAGCTGCTGAGCGAAGCAACTTTGAGATGATTGGCGATGGCCTGGGGATTCATTGGCCGGACGTTGACGAGGACATCAGCATCCTCGGCATGCTCACGGGAACGCCGGCCTCCCGTCCGCGACACGAGCGCTAGCTTCCGCCGCCAATGGCTCACGCCTACCTTCGCGCCAACCCGGCTGACGGAGGCGCATGCCACTGGTCCGCGAAGCAAGAATGTACGCGCGTTTCCTGTATGGCCTGCGCTCCTTCCTTCGCACCGTCGTCACTCCAGAAGAGGCGCGTGCTGCCCTAAAGCAGCGCATCGAAAAACGCGCCGAGTCGCTCGTGTTCATGGCGAAGCGCGGCTTCTACGGCGTGTCGAACAGCCCGTACCGCGAACTGCTGCGCCTCGCGGGCTGCGGGCTGGCGGACTTCCGGGCTTCGGTGCGCGACAAGGGCGTCGAGCCCACCTTGCACGCGCTGCGCGAAGCCGGCGTGTACTTCAGCTTCGAGGAGTTCAAGGGGAGAGCGACTCTCGTTAGGCAGGGACGTAACATCCGGCTCTCGCCCGCGCAGTTCGACAACCCCTACCTCGCGCACTATCACGGCACGACCTCCGGCGGCACGACCGGCCCGGCCACGCGCGTCTCCACCGACTTGGAACACCTCGCCCTCCAGGCGGAGCATCGCTTGCTCTGCCTCGACGCGCACGGCGTGCTCGACGTCCCCTTCGCGCTGTGGCGCCCGCCGCTCCCCTCAGGGAGCGGGATCAACACAGTCCTGCGCGCGGCTCGCATGGGGCGTCCGGCAGCACGCTGGTTCACTCCGCTTACGCACAACGACTTTCGACCGAGCCTCAAGTTCCGCCTCGCCAACACTGCCACCGTCGCTGTCGGTCGCGCGTTAGGCTTTCGTTTACCG
>CBQVAZ010000788.1:0-1960 GCA_967720205.1 uncultured Gemmatimonadaceae bacterium
CTGTACCATCATCGCGCGCTCGCTCTCGGTGCTCGTCACCTGTGCGAGCTTCTCCGCCTCGGCGAAGGTCGCCGGCGAGATGGCCGGCCCCGTGGGTGCCGAGGTCCCGAAGGCGACGGGTGCGCCAGGCGTGGACTGGTCTGCTGGCTTGGTAGCTTGGCTCGGAGGCGTTTCTCCGCGACAGGCTGCTGCGACAGAAGCCAACCCTAGTGGGGCCTTGATCAAGAACTGTCGGCGCGTATTCACGTCAAACTCGCAGTCGTGAAAGAGTGGAATGGGGCGCGGCGATCACGGGGATCACGCGGCACCATCTTACCGGCCATCTTCACTCGCGCAACGATTGTCAGCACATCCGCGCGGAAATCCAAACAGCGCAGAGGAGCACATGAGCGAAGGACGATTCTTCGAGGACTTCAAGGTCGGGATGCTACTGCCCCACGCGATCGGGCGAACGGTGACAGCGACTGACAACACGTGGTTTTCGCTCCTCACGTGCAACCCCAATCCGATCCACATCGATAGGCACTATTCCGCGCAGACTGAATTCGGGCAGCCGCTCGTCAGCTCGCCGTTCATTTTGGCACTCGTCACTGGTCTATCGGTCAGCGACGTATCGCAAAACGCCTTCAACCTCGGCTGGGAAGAAGTGAAGCTGCCTGCGCCCGTCTTCGAAGGCGATACGATCTACGCGCAGACCGAAGTGCTGAGCGCGCGCGAATCTGAATCGCGTCCGGCGATGGGAATCGTTGGAATCAAGACGACAGGATTCAAGCAGGATGGAACAGTCGTCATGGAATTCCGCCGCACGATTCTCGTGTACAAGCGCGGCAAAGGCCCCAAGCGTCCCGCGCCGATCACGGCGAAGAGCTGAGTTCCGAAAGAGCCTTTACACAGAGAACGCGGAGACTTTGGACAACCTCTATTTCCACGCAGAGGACACAGAGGAACGCCTTAAACAAAGCAGTCCTCCGCGTTCTCTGCGGCTGTTGCTTTCTCTCTGTGTTCTCTGTGTTGAGCTTTTGATCTTCGATGTTGACCTGCGTTAGGCATCGCTTCGAACGCCGGACGACTCGCGGACTATGAGCTCGCAGTGAAGCAGCGTGTGCCGCGGCGGGGCGTTCGGCCGCGCGACTCGATCGAGCATGACAGCCAGCGCCGTCTCGCCGATCTGACGCGTCGGCTGCCGCAGTGTAGTGAGCGCTACGGGTAGCAGTCTCGCATACTCCACGTCGTCGATGCCGACGAGCCGCACGTCGTTAGGCATCTCATAGCCGAGGAAGCGCATCGATTGCATCAGACGTCCCGCTGTTCGATCGTTGGCGCAGACGATTCCATCGGGATGTCGTTCGAGAAGCGCCTCAACCGTTGCGAGGTCCTCGGGATCGATGCGGGCCATCAGTGCCGGCTCGAATTGCACGTTCCACTTGGAGAGCGCTTCGCGATAGCCGGCCTCACGCGCATCGACAGTGGATACCGCGTTAGGCGCGGCGACGAAGGCCACTCGCCGGCAGCCCAAACGCAGCAAGTGCTCGGTGATGACATAGCCCGCACGTCTGTTGTCGATGCCGACGAGATCGTGCTGACCCGGCTCGGGATACGGCAGCACTGTGCGATCGAGCAGAACGACTGGAATGCGCGCCTCGTCCAGCGCGGCGACGATGCTCGTGTTCACAGCGTCTTTGTCTTCTGCATCCTCGAGCGGAGCGAAGAAAACACCGGAGACTCCGCGTTCGATGTAGTGCCTGCACAGCTGCAGCGCGCGTTCTCCCTTTGACGCTTGCTCGGTCGTGGCGCTCCCCCAGACTAGCGCGTGGTCGCGCGCCAAGGGCGACGCCATCATCCCCTGACAGATTGGCTCGAAGATCTCGCTCTCACCGAGGTCCGGAATCAAGAGCCCGAAGGACAGTCCGGTGCCGGCTTGCGCGAGCCTAACGAACGTGCCCGACCCAGCGCGCCGCTC
>CBQVAZ010000789.1:0-1957 GCA_967720205.1 uncultured Gemmatimonadaceae bacterium
GAGCAAAGGCCGAATCGCGTCCGCCACAGTCGCTCCTACTGCTGGCTCTCCGCGCGCCACAGTCCCGGGTACTCCTGTACAATGCCGTCAGGCGTGACGCTCAATTCTCGCATGAAAGATCCGCCGCCACTCTCGTAGCGGTACTTCGACTCGCTGATGCGCGTGTAGCGCTGATCGAGCCGCTCGAGAGCCATCTCGGGAAATCGCAGCCACGCCGCGCTGACATCGGCGCTCTCGCCCACGGTGAGCCCGAGCCGGCGAATCGGAAGCGTATTGGTCGCCGGTGTGAAGGCGAGATCGATGTCGATGCAGCCATCCAAGCCCGCGCAGAGACCGCCGTTCATTACCCAGCCTAGCTGAGCGTCATTCGCGACCTGAATACTGACGGGCTGGACGCCTAACGTGCCGCGGATGTCGACGCTCTCCGTGCGCCAGTCAGGGGCGCAGACGACGCGATAGCGTAGCTCGCACGGCAGGCCGTCGTGCACGATCACGACAGTGCCGGTGAGATACCACTCGCCATCGATGCCGACGAGTTTGGCGAATTCGAGGCCGAGTTGGTCTTGTCGGCGCCAGACGATCGAGTGCGCGTTGTCCATTTAATAAGATCAAGAGCAACTACTGTTCGGATTTGGCGGATGGAGCGAATGAAACAGATACTACAAGAGCTTTGTTAACTGCAAAAGACAGACTTAGCTCGGAGCCTTGCGTCATGTGGTATCCGTTTGATCCGCCCATCCGTGTGATCCGAATAGTTCTTTGCTCTTGACGCGTTAGGTTTGTGCAAGGAAAGAGGCTCCGGAGAACCGGAGCCTCTTCGTCATAGCGTCGTCCGTGGCAACTAGTTGAAGAAATACCTGAGCCCGATCTGCGCGCGCCAGCGCGAGAACAGGCCCGGATCGTCGATGAACGTCGTCGACGGACCGACGAAGTTGAGCCGCGGTGCGCCGGCAGGAGTGAACAGCGGAGCGCCGCTCGCGTTCGTCACGAGCCTGAGCGGTGATGTCGCCGTAGCGCCGGCGACTTTGCGTACGCCCCAGTCGGAGTTGATCAGATTTCCAACGTTCAACACGTCGATCGTGAGCTGGAACGCATGACGCGTACCACCGCTCGGCACTGCGAAATCCTGCAGCACGCGGAAATCGAGGTTGTTGTACCACGGATTGAGAGCACCGAAGCGCTCCGCAATCTCGCCGCGGTGATCGCGCAGATACTTGTCCTGCTCGATGAACGCGTTGAGCTGCGAACTTTGCTCGGCGACTGAATGCACGCGTCCCGACAGATCGGTGTACGGTTCGAGGGCAACGTCGTTTGCATCGCGCGGAATGTAGATCAAGTCATTTCCCCCCGATCCGTCGCCGTTCACGTCACCCGAGTAGATGAACGAGTAGCGATTTCCGCCGGCGCCACCGAAGCGATTCCCCTGCGACACCTCGAGGACCAAGCCGAGCTGCGTTCGCAAACTCGTGGACCATGTCTTGTTGTACATAGCGCTGCCGATGATGCGGTGCTGCTGGCCGAACTCGGACCAACTCAGCTCGGGGTTGTTAGGGTCTCCCTGGACTGGCTGATTCTGCCAAAGGACGCTCGCGATCTCCGTGGACTTGAGGTTGTTCTTCGCTTGCGTGTAGCTGTAGCCAAGCATGGTTTCGACGGCGCCTAACGTGCCGCGCAGCTGTGCCGTCAGGTTCAAGGAATATCCTTCGTCAGTATTATCGATGACGTAGATACCCGCTCCGCCATCTGAATTGAGTTCATTGTTGCCAAAGCCGCCGTAATACGGACGTCCATCGGGCATGGTTCGACGCGGTGCGACGAGATCCGCGTTGCGCATGAAGACTCCGTTGATGTCCTTGCCGTAGATCACTTCCAGTGTGCTGAGCCAACCGCCAGCAAATTGATGATCGAGGGCGAGATCCGTCGTCCACACTTGCGGGAACTTGAAGTCAGGATCCAT
>CBQVAZ010000790.1:0-1955 GCA_967720205.1 uncultured Gemmatimonadaceae bacterium
AATCGCCGCGTTGACCTTGAACTCCACGGCCTGTTTGCCGATTTCCGCCGTGGCCTTGGTCGGATCGCCGCTCACACCAGACTCGGGCCCGCCGCCGAACGGCGCGAGCTTGTCCTTACGAATCCCTTGCGGGAAGATGTACAGCAGTTGCGACGTGTCGGTGATACCCGCGTGGCTTCCAGCTGTGACCGTGTCGTAGCCGAACTTCTGCGTGAGCCACGTGCGCAGCTCGATACGACTCTTCCTGTAATAGTCGGTGAGCGCGAAGACCCTGACGCCGGTCCCCGTCCACTCTTCGTTCAGTTTGTTCGCGACGTTCGTTAGGCCAGCCTGATTCCCGCCGCTATCACCGATCAGCAAGATGTCTGTGAAACCGTGCACCTTGAGGCTGCGCGCTGCGGCGTCGAGTAAGTCGTCATAGCCGGGCGACGGATGCGAGATGACACCCGGCTTCTCGCCGAACCCCGGACGATTGAAGTCTCCCTCAGGGACATACTGCACCGTCGGTGCGACCAGCGTATTCCCCAATCGATCCGCGATGACCTTGGCCGTGAAGGTCACGATGTAGTTGTGCTTCCCCAAGACCATGTGCGGCCCGTTCTGCTCAGTGCCGCCGGTCGGAACGATGACGGCCTTGGTGCCGGCCTGAATCGCGTCGCGCACTTCGGTCCACGTCATGCGCTCGATGTACGGCGCGCCCGGGGAGGGCGACTGAGCGCCTAACGTCGCCGCGAGGCAGACGCTCAGAAGAATGAAATGTCTCATTGAGTCTTCTCCGCCAGACTCGCGCGAATCTGCGCCACGGCGTTGTCGATCTTGATCTTGAGCTGTGCTCGGCCGAGTTCCGCCGTCGCCTTGGTGGGGTCGCCGGTGACGCCGCTGTTCTCGAATCCGCCGCCAGGCGCGAACTTGTCAGGCCTAACGAGCGATGGGTCGATCGCCATCAGCTGAGACGTATCAGTCATCCCGGCGTGCGACCCGACTTCGCCCTCGGTGAAGCCGCGCCCCACCAGGTACTTCATGATGTCAGCCTGCGACTTGGTGTAGTAGTCGCCGATGAAGTGCGCGCGAAAGCCGGTCCCTTTCCACTCCTGATTGAGTTTTTCAGCGACTGTTTTCATCCCCTCCTGATTTCCGCCGGAGTCGCCGATCAGAATGATGTCCTTGAAGCCGCCGGCCTTGAGACTCTTGGCCGCGTTCTCGAGCAGAACCATGAAACGCTCGTTAGGGAGCGTGATCGTTCCGGCTTTGGTCATGTGACCGCGCGGATTCTCCCAGCTTCCTTCCGGCACGTATGTAATGATTGGGGCTACCAGCGCGTTGCCCAAGGCACGCGCGATTTTGTCGGTCGTATGCTCGAGGACGAATTTGTGTTCGCCCATCGCCATGTGCGGTCCTTTCTGCTCGGTGCCGGCGGTTGCGATGATCACCGACGTCTTGCCGCCGCGAATCAAGTCTTTCACTTCGGGCCACGTCAGCTCCTCCAGCAGCACTGTGTCTGGCGCCCGCTGCGCCGACGCTAGCGTTGTTAGGCATGATGCCATCAACAACGAAAGGCGAAGTCTATGCATGCTCGGGCACTCTCCTCTGGCGCAGGTTTGGGCTCGATCTCGAGAAACCTACTTCGCGAGTGGGTCAGGGCGCAGCTGGAACTTCATAACCTTGCTCGTCGTCCCTTTGCCGGTCTCCATGTGGAACGGTGCCCGCGTACTCACTGTCGCCCAGAGACCGCGTCCTTTCCAGCCCGCGTTAGGATCGTCGATGCGTCCGTCGAGCCATTTAGTGTAGAAGCCCATCGGGTACGGCACGCGCAGCACCACCCACTTGCCGTCCTTCAACGCCAAGAGTCCCTCTGAAGCGTTCCCGGTGTTGATCGGCGTATTCTTTCCAAGACCGAACGTGTCGAACTGATCGACCCACGTGTAATAGCTCGCTTCCGCGCTACCAGGATCGGT
>CBQVAZ010000791.1:0-1949 GCA_967720205.1 uncultured Gemmatimonadaceae bacterium
GAACGGAACGCCGATGCTGCGCAGAAAGACCTTGGCGTATCGCGCCGCGGCCTGTTGCGCCGGCGGGAATGTCTCCGACACCATCTCGCGGCTCATCACGTCGTGAAAGATCGCGCTGAAAAGCATCGACGCCGACGTGCGCACATCCACGTTAGGGTCCGAGCCTTCACGCTTGACGAGATCGCGCGCGTACGCGACGAAGCGTTCGAACGCCACCTTTTTCTCGCCGCATAGCTCGTTGCACACCTCAGGGTGCTCCATCTGCTCCGCCATTCCCTGACGGATGAGGTGACGGTGTTTGGACAAGTTCTCCATCACTGCAGCGTTGGACTTGGTGAGCTGTTCCAGCGGAGTGAGCGATGGATCCGGCGGCCCCGGATGCGGATCGATGAATTCCTGGATGCGCATCGCTTCAGCGATGAGCGCGGCTTTGGAGCCGAAGAGCCGGAACAGTGTGACTTCGTTCACACCGGCTGCTTCGGCGATGCGGCGCGTCGTCGTGCCGCGGAAGCCAGAGCTCGCGTACACTCGCGCGGCGGATTCGATGATTCGGTCTCGATGATTCAACATGAGCGGCCGGTGGCCTAGGAGCGCGAAGTGTATTGGAGCCGGTTAATGAAAGCAAGTGGTTGCTTGCACCGTTACGTGCGTCTGACAGAACCAGTTTCACGAACCTCGCTGCACCGGTCTGGCACGCTCGCCAGGGGTCTCCGAAGTTGCAGCATGACAAAGCGTTCGCGGGGCTCAGCGGGCCTGGCTGATCTGTGGCAATGCCCGAAGTGCGGGGCCCGCTTCGTGACACGACATATGTCGCACTCGTGTGGCCGCTGGGAGCTGGAGGATCATTTTCGCGGTAAGGCGAGCGCGGTGCGTGATGCCTTCAATCGGCTGCGCGAGCTCATCGAAGCCTGCGGGCCAGTCGAAATGATTCCGCAGAAGACGCGCATTGTCTTTCTCACCCGGATGCGCTTCGCCGCCGTCATGCCGCGCACGGCGTGGCTCGACGGTCACCTCAATCTGGCCCGCGAGATCCGCGATCCGCGCTTCACCAAGGTCACTCGCTACGGACCGGCGACCTACACGCACTCGTTTCGCGCGCGCGACGCGTCGTTCTTCGACGCGAAGTTTGCCGCGTTCGTCCGCGAGTCGTACATTCGCGGACGCCAGGAGCATGGGAATGCCTAACGAGTCGATCCTATCCCCTATCCCCTAGCTCTTCGATGCTCCGCCGCATCCTCGCAATCGTCGCAGGACTCGTCGCCGCCATGGCGATCACCTTCGCAGTCGAAGCCGTGGGCCGCGTGCTCTTCCCGCTCCCATCCGGCATGTCGCTCAGCGATCCGCAGTCGATGCGCGAGCGAGCGGACATGATTCCAGTCGGTGCGCTGGCGTCTATTCTCGTCGCGTGGGCCGCCGGCGCGCTCGCTGGCTCTTATTCGGTCGGCCGCCTGATTGGAGTGCGCGGTGCCTCGCTGGCTTATGTCGCCGGCGGTGTTGTGCTCGTGTGGGCAGCCTTAAAGACGATGCGCATGCCGCATCCGATCTGGTTCGTCGCGGCTACTCCCATTCTCATCGTCGGTGCCACAATCCTGGGCGCCTGGCCGAATCGCGACCGGCGAACTAAAGTCGCGCGCACCCACGCGAAATAGCGCTCGCTGCGAGTGAGGTTAGGGGCTCGGCGTTAGGCGCTAGCCCAGGTCCGAAGCTATGCCTGGCCGGCGCCCCTAACCCACTGACGTCGTTCGCTCAGTGGCCGCTTCCGCCTGGGGCCACCTTGATGAGCGCGCGCATCCACGGATGGATGCAGCACTGAAATTTATGATTGCCCATCGCCAGAGGCCCGATGTCCTTCTCGGCGTCTGGCGCGAGCGCGTTTGGATCGACGGCACCCTGAGCCAGCGCACACTCGGGCGCCAGCGTTAGGCCCTGATTCAGCGCCGGAACGGGAA
>CBQVAZ010000792.1:0-1947 GCA_967720205.1 uncultured Gemmatimonadaceae bacterium
TCGTCAGGCGCGCGTACAATGCATCGTCGACGCCCTTGGGATCCTTGGCCAGCTGTCGGCCGAAATCGACGAGCAGCTGCTCGCGTTCGTCCAGGACGAGCTCGTCAGGATCTTCACCTGTGTCGATCAGGATGCGTCGGAAAAACGTGGAGCAGATCAGGCAATGCGTCTCCGCCGAAATCGCGTGCGAGAAGATCGTCGCGCCGCGATCGCCGAGAAACTGACGTACCGTGTCGCGCAGCGTGTACCACTCCATCAGCGCATGAAATGAAGGGAGCGAGTGCAACAACGTGCGCTTCATGTTCGTCATGCGGCCGTGATGCTTTTCATGCTCGTCGTACGCCGCGCGCGCGCCGTCCTGCGCGCTCTCGTAATCGAGCGGTTTGATGCGGGCCATCTTCATTCCTCGAAAATCGGCTGACTCAGCGGTAGGGCGTGCATTACTTGGGCGCCACGGATGAGTATACTTTACGCGCTGACTTACCGCTTTTCACGCTCCCCTCAGGAAGGCGACATGGCAAAGATCGCACTGTCGGTGCTCGGCGCCGCGCTGGCGTTTGGCGCTATCTCCCCGCGGCTTCCGCATCGCGCAGCCCCACCTGCTCGCACCACCTCCGAGCAGATCACCATCAATGACAACAGGACTCCCGGCGGCACGCTCGCCAATGGGACCCTAACGATTCACCTCGAGGCGCGACCCGGGGAATGGCATCCCGACGCCGATTCCGATCCCGGCACTGTGGTTGAAGCGTTCGCTGAGGAAGGGAAGCCGCTTCAGATCCCTGGTCCGCTCATTCGCGTGGTCGAAGGAACGGAAATCCGTGCGTTCGTGCGCAACGCGATCGGCAACGACACGCTCACGGTGCACGGACTGTACTCACGCGGCGCAGCGCGCGGTACGATGGCCGATACGATTCAGGTGCGGCCAAACGAGGTGCGCGAGGTCCGCTTCGTGGCCGACGCCCCTGGCACGTATTTCTACTGGGGTACGCCTAACGCGAATCGCGGGATGGGCCAGCGTCGTAGTCGCAGCACACAGCTATCTGGCGCCTTGATCGTGGATCCGCGTGGCGCCAACCCACGACCCGATCGCGTGTTCGTGATCGGCTTGTGGGGCGATTCGTTAGCTGCCCAGCAGTCCATTGGGGCGTTCCGCATCGTGATGAACGGCAAGTCCTGGCCGCACACCGAGCGAGTGTCCTACGAGGTCGGCGATACGGTTCGCCTGCGCCTCATGAACGTCGGCCCCGCCGTGCATCCCATGCACTTGCACGGCTTCTACTTCAACGTCGATAGTCGCGGCGCGGAAGCGAGGGACAGCATATACGGAGCGTCCTCGTCACCACGTCTCGTCGTCACTGAACGACTTACCCCTGGTCGCACGTTCAGCCTAACGTGGATTCCGACACGGGCTGGGAACTGGATCTTCCACTGTCACGACAACGTGCACATTACGCGCGTGCGCCCACTCGACGGCAGCGAGCCGAAACCCGACCATCACGTCGAGAACCATGCGCTGGATATGATGGGCGGGCCGGTGATTGGATTTCACGTAACGTCACGCGATGCTCGCACCCAAGCATCAGAATCCGGAGGGCGCCGACAGCTCCGGCTCGTGGCGCGTGTCGACGCCGGTGGCAGCGATAGCGAGCCGTCCTACGGCTACACGCTTGAGGATAAGAGGAAGCTCGCAGCGTCGTCGCGCCCGTACCTCCCTGGTCCCACGATTGTGCTCAAGCGCGATGAGCCGGTCAGCATAACGGTTGTCAACGAGCTCCCTGAGCCCACGGCCGTTCACTGGCACGGCATCGAGCTGGACAGCTATTTCGATGGTGTCGCTGGATTCTCTGGTTCGTCTGGTCGTATCTCGCCAGCCATTCCGCAGCGCGATTCGTTCGTAGCGCGCTTCACGCCGCCGCGGTCCGGTACATTCATCTATCACACGCA
>CBQVAZ010000793.1:0-1943 GCA_967720205.1 uncultured Gemmatimonadaceae bacterium
TGCAGCTCCTTGCCGAAGATCGATGGCGGTGACTTGACCAGTTCAGCCGGAACGAACCATTCGGCGGCCACCAGGCGGAGCTTGTCTCCAACCGGCTCGTAGATCAGTACCTGCGGCTTCGCGGGATCGAGCGTGGGGCCCACGTTGCCCATGTTGAGGAGGTGAACGCCCATGCCGCCGGGCGCATACTTCATCGACCCCTCACTCGCGCCCTTCGGGTACTCGATGCAGCCGACTGTCGAGTAAAAGCCGTCGTGAACCGCGACGATTATGTCGTTGTACTTGTCGAGTAGCGCGCGAACGCTTTCAAGCTGTGTAGGCAGCGCGGGTTTCTGCGCCGACGCGTGGCGAGGAACGGCCGCGAAGAATAACAGCGCGCAACTGGCTACGATCCGATGGGATACGTGCTTCATGGGGGAGTCTCCTGGGGGAGTGGAGCGGACGAGCTGAGGGATTTGGAGCGGTACGGCGCCTAACGTGAACGACTCAATGCTCTTCTTGGGCAGTCCTGTCGGGTCGCGGACGCAATGCGGCGAGCGCCGCGAGCAGTTGTTGGCTATTGAATGGCTTGGTGAGGAAACCGTCGGCGTTGCCGTCGCCAGTCACGGCCTCGCCGCTGATGAGCAGCACGACGACGTGACTTAGAGCCGCGTCCTTGCGGATCGCGCGAGACAAGCGCAGGCCGTCCAGCCCTGGCAGCCCGACGTCGCAAATCACCAAGTCGACGTCGCCTGCGCGGACCAGCCGCAACGCTTCCAACCCGTCGCCGGCTTCGAGCACACGCACAAACGCCGACGCCGAATTCTTCAGGCAGCTCCGGAGATAGAGCCGCATGTCCGGATCGTCGTCGACGAGTAGTACCGTCTGCGCTAGAGCTACCACGCGTTCACTTGCCTCATGTGTCTGGAATTGCACAGCAGTCATTTGATTGGGCCCCCGCGCGTCTTCGCAGCGGCGGGCATCGAGCGTGGGCGGGAACGTGCGGCGGACAACAGCTAACGCGTTAGCGGGGATGGGGCCGGCTCATGCGTTGGCGTCGCAAGCGACGTACGCGCAACGGCCCGTGACCGGGCCGCAATGGGGTCAGACTCCTATTGCGATCCTATCGATTCGCTGACCGGGGATTCCCAATGGAGTCTGACCCCATTGTCCTGGTGGGCTCGCGTTCGCGCCACGCGGACGGGCGAACGCCGTGCAACTCATTGAAGGCGTTCGAGAAGTGAGCGACGCTCTTGAAGCCGACCGCGTATGCGACCTCGGCGACCGAACCGGCGCCGGATTCCAGCATCTGCGCCGCGCGCTCCAACCGCATCCGCCGGATCAGGTCCGACGGGCTCTCGCTGATCAGATCGCGCAGCCGGCGGTGAAGATTCCCGCGACTCTGTGCAACCTCACTCGCGAGCCTTTCCACCGTGAAGTGCTCGTCTCCGAGCCCGGCCTCTATGGCCAGACGCACTTGCTCGATGAACTTGCGATCCGCCGGCTCTACGTCTACTGGAGCGGCGTGCATCGTTAGGGGAGCGCCCGCGTATCGTTCTTGCAACCGCCGGCGCGTCGCGATGATGTTCGCGATCCGTGCGAGCAGCTCGCGGACATCGAACGGCTTCGTCAGATAATCGTCCGCCTGTTCCGTCAGCCCGGTGATCCGATCCTCGGCCTCGGCGCGCGCCGTAAGCAGGATGACAGGGATGAAGTCGGTCTCCGGATCCGACTTGAGCGCGCGACAGAGCGCGTAGCCGTCCATCCCCGGCATCATGACGTCCGAGAGAACCAGGTCGGGCAACTCTCGGCGCGCCGTCTCCAGTCCCTGCTCGCCGTTCACAGCCTCGAGCACGCGGTAACGCGGCGTTAGGTGCTGCTTCACGTAGTGCCGTACTTCGGCGTTGTCGTCGACGACGAGAACTGTCGTGACATCGACATCAGCATCGGACGTTTCGCCAGGC
>CBQVAZ010000794.1:0-1942 GCA_967720205.1 uncultured Gemmatimonadaceae bacterium
GCATGGTGCAGGCAGGCTAATCTGCTGGCGTGCCTACGACGGATGACGCTGATCTGGCGGCGGGACCGTGATATACGGCCGTAGCCCGATCGCGGGCCTGAAACGCCAAGTGAACATGCGACACCGCTACACTAGCTTTGTCCACAAATAGCTCATTCGCATAGAAGTAGTCAGCGCCTTCAACGAGCGCGGCGGGGAGATCGAGCGATTCAAGAACCGCGCGATAGAAACGCTTGCTCGCATCGAGGTCCGACACTCGTAGGTGGATCAATGAACCTTCCAAGGTGGAACTGCACGCCGCAGTGACATTTGCCATTGAGGAGCATGCGGATCTCCAAAGCATGTTAGGCCTCTCGTCGCGGTGTATCATGAATCCGAAGGCGCGTATCGGGCATCGACGTATGCCCACGCGCGTACTCCCGATTGAAGAACTACAGCTACTCGCTTGACCGCCGCCACTTCGTACTTGTCGGCATTTTGAATTTCATCCTGCGTGACGGCAAACACCGTTCCGGATACAACGTCGGAACCGCGCCCGGTGAACCTGACCATGGTGTGGTGGGCCTTTCCGCTGATTGCAACTACCGTCTGATCTTCGATCTTTAACATGACCAGTTCGAACCCTCGCAAAGCATCGCTTGTACCAGTCAATTGCCGGCCAAACGTCGCCATTTGTACCGCCTCGAGTTGGAGCGTGCCGTATGAGAATAGAAACTCTGTGCGCACCTTGTCAGCTGCCATGCGATGTCATCTCAAGCGACTGCGTCGTATCCACGGTCGGTGAATTGGAGGAGACAGAAACCGTGACCGAAGGGATCGCTTAGCATGGCTAGTCGGCCCCAGTTGAACGATCGAGGCTCGTTCTCAAGTCGTGCTCCTGCCGCCACGGCGCGTTCAACAGCTGCGTCAATATCCACAACTTCAAAGTCGAGATGCACCGGCGTCCAATGCCGATGATAGTCGCGAGCAGAAGCTGCTTGACGCCACGGCAAGGTGCCTGCTGGTTTCGCTAATAGATAGATGATCGACGAGGCACCGAGCATCTCTGCGACAGAGCCGCCAAAAAGGCGGCGGCCGAGATGGAGGCCGAATGCAGCCCGATAGAATTCGATGGCGCGTTCGATGTCATCGACATCCACGTTTACGAGAAGCTGCATCATGCGATTTCGTCCTATTCATCGGGTAGCGTCCCGCGACCTTCCGGATATTGCCTCTCCCACTCGCGCCCATTGAATGGCTCGATCATCAGGGCTTCAACAGTTCCTGCGTCCAAACAGCGAGCGTTAACACTGTACCCCTCGGGATGTGAGCGCGGAACATAGAACGACTTGGCACCACACACCGAGCAGAAGAAATGCTTCGCCGCGTTTGTATTGAACGTATAGGTGGTGAGGAACTCTTCGCCCTGAAGTAATCGAAATCGCGATTTCGGTACGACCAGATGAAGATATCCTGACTTGGAGCACATCGAACAATTGCACTCTGAGACGGAAAGGCGAGATGGCGCGATCACCTCGAATCGTACTCTGCCACAGTGACAACCTCCGCTATGAAGCGCCATATATCTTCCTACGCCTAACGGAGGTTGGGCATCATTTCGACGCGTGCTCGGATACGGCTCGCCCATAACCCACGGCGCTGCATCAATTTCGCTTTTCGGCGGCCGCTAGTCCCATGACGCCAGCCGTATGCGCCTTTGCCTGGGCGATAAACTGATCAGGTGGCTGATCGCTTGCGGAACAGTGCACGAGGCGGCAACAGCGACTAGGGCAGCAGCGAGCGCGATCACGGTTCCTCCAGAGACAATTGCAGCCACCGGCGGCCCAACGTTTGAATTCAGCGGCGGCGAAGCCGTCCGCTGCAATGAATAGTTATGCCTCAGCAGCTTAACGCAGTCCAGGATACCGCCCTAAATAAATAAGAACAAACGCGAGCGTATTCG
>CBQVAZ010000795.1:0-1942 GCA_967720205.1 uncultured Gemmatimonadaceae bacterium
GTCTCACTCGGCGGCATCACGACGCGTGGCGCGATCTTCAACGTGTAGTATACCCTCGCACGCTCAAAGGACGTAGGAAAGGGAGGCGGCGGCTTTGGACGCTTCGGGGGCGGGGGTGGGTTCGGCGGCTTCGGTTCAGCGACGACGGCAGGCAACCCTAACGTACGCGAGTGGGCCACGAGCGACTTCGAGCGGCGCCACTCGTTCGTGACGACCGTGACATGGCCGTTCGGCCAGGGATTGGAGGTCACGGCATTCGGCCGCATGTCGTCAGGTGCTCCGTTCACACCGGTCGTGGGCGGCGACATCAACGGCGACGGCGCGCGTAACGATCGCGCATTCCTCTTCAATCCGGCGTCGACAAGCGATGCTGCGGTAGCAAGTGGTATGCAACGACTGCTCGCGAACGCGCCCGATGCAGTGCGCGCCTGTTTATCGGACCAGCTCGGGCGAGTGGCGGCGCGCAACTCGTGCACCGGTGTGTGGCAGCCGTCGCTCGACTTCCAGATGAACTGGCGCCCGAACTTCTGGGGACTGAATCGGCGCCTCGCCGTCTCGGTTGTCACGGTGAACGCGTTAGGCGGCCTGGACGAGCTGCTTCACGGAACGAACAATCTGCATGGCTGGGGACAGTTCCGCGGCCAGGACAATACGCTGCTGTACGTGCGCGGCTTCGACGCGGCGTCGCAGAACTATCGCTACGAAGTGAACGAGCGCTTCGGCGCGGCGCGCAATGGCGCCAACGGCATTCGTGTGCCGTTCCAGCTGGGGATCAACGCGCGCTACACGTTAGGTCCAGACCGCATGCGCGAGATGTTGCAGGCGATGCGCGGCGGGATGGGTGGGATGGGTGGTGGGCCCGCCGGACGTGGTCAGGGTCCAGGCGCGGGCGGCGGAGAAGCCGGACGTGGTCCGGGGTTCGGCGGTATCGCGGAGATGGCGGCGAACGCGAACCCCGTCAACGCCGTGATACAATTGAAAGACTCTCTGGGCCTGAGCGACGAACAAATTGCCAAGCTCAAGCCGTTGTCGGACTCGGTGGCAGCGCGCAACTCGGCGTTAGGCGCCGAAATGCGCAAAGTCGTGTCTGACGCCGGCGCCAATCCCGACATGGGCGCGCTCTTTGGCCGCATCCGACCGGTAATGGAGAAACTGCAAAAGCAAAACGGTGACGCGATGCGCGAAGTGGAGAAAATCCTAACGAGCGAGCAGTGGGCCAAGGTCCCCGAGCGCATCAAGCGCGGCCAGATTCCCGGAATGGCGCGCCCGGGACAGCAGCCGCCGAGACGCCCGCCGGGATAAAAGGCGTTTCTATGTCAGCGATTTGACAGGACGGCGTCACAGCCTAGTCACACGCGGCGGCGCGACTTAGCCCTCCGATCAAGTGCTAACGTATTGGCACACAACAACATCTCGTCATAAAAGCGGCTGCCGGGCTGAACGAGTGACTTCAAACTTGTGTGAGGGAAACTGACACCCAGCAACGTTGGCTGTCGTTGTGGTGTCTCATCATCAACTCAGAAGACACCTTTTCCCGGCCGGAGGCGCTCGACGACTTATGGATGTTCATCTTACTGACCTCCAACTCGCGATCGTGCGCGTCCTATGGGACCGTGGAGAGTGCACGGTAGCAACGACGCAGGCTGCGCTGCTTCCTGAACGACCACTCGCACAGACGACCGTCGCCACGATTCTCACTCGACTCGAAAAGCGCAGTGTCGTCGCGCATCGGCCTAACGGGCGACAATTCGTGTATCGCGCGTTGGTGACGGAAGGCGATGTGCGTGTCTCCATGGTGCGCGAGCTCACGGCAATGTTGTTCGGCGGAAGCTCGGCGGCACTTATCAATCATGTGCTGCACGATCGCGGAGTATCGGAACAGGAGTACGGCGAGCTTCGGCGGATCGTCGCGGCCGCGGGCGAGAGAGCGAACGCGGCGTAA
>CBQVAZ010000796.1:0-1937 GCA_967720205.1 uncultured Gemmatimonadaceae bacterium
AGTTTATCGGGCGCGAGGGGCGCGTGCTCTCCACGGCGACGGGCACGACGGCGCGATATGCGTTAAGTGGGAACGAAGGCTACGTGCGCGTGCGCATCAGTGATTCAAACGGCCGCCGCGCGTGGACGCAGCCCACGATCGTCAGCCGCGCGCGCTAGGCATTAACGAGCGCAATTGTTACCAGCAGTCGTGCATTCATCTCGACCTCGGCGATAGTCCTCAGTGAATGAACGCGTGCTCACGTCTGCTATTCTCAGTCGAATTCCTTCAACCACGGGCGCTGCAACCATAGCACGTCAGCGACTGTCGTAAGCCTGACGCTTCCAAGGAATGCGATACATGCGGGTTGGATTGTGCTGGCCATTGCTCCTTTGCGCGCCGTCTGCCGTTGGCGCGCAGTCGCTGGAGATCCGCACCGCGCCGAGCGCGCGCGTCTATCTGCAAGAGGTCAACCGCGGAGCCGGTTTGGTTGACTTTGTCGTGCAGAACGTTGCCGTCGTCAATCGGGGCGCCCATCGCCTAACGCTGCAGATCGTGCGCTACGAGGTGCTCCGTCGCGACCAGGTGATTCTCGCGCAGTACTTTCCGCGAGATATGCTCGAACCATTGTGGCGCTTGCTGCGCGGCTATCTCGATCGGCCGGGCAACATGACATCGCAGGCCTCCGCGTTCCTCTTCGACTCGCTTCTGGCGGGAGGTGTGACGCTCGCACAGACGATCTCGCTGGAGCCGAACTCCGCTTTACTACTCGCCCGGCGCCCGTTCGTACTGAGCGTTGTCGTTCCCGAGCGCCTGCGAATCTCGGCTACTGCAGTGAATGACGCTGGTTCGGAAACCAGCGCCAGCACCGAACTCGCGCTCGTGCGGCATACCTCACCTAACGAGTATCTATTTCCGATGGACGGGCGTTGGTACGTAGCCTCGAGCGCGTCGCTGCAGAGTCACCACCGCTGGCGTCCGTCGAGCGAATTCGCGCTCGATCTCACGCAGATTGGCGCAGGTGGCAGCAGCTACCGAGGCGCCGGGACCAGCGTCAGCAACTACCACGCATATGGAAGCAATGTGCTCGCCGTCGCGGCAGGACGCGTCGTCGCAGTGACGGCCGACGTGGCCGACAACGAACTGCCGAAGCCTAACGAAGCGCGCGCCGATTTCGCGCGCCGCGTGCTCACGCCCCTATGGGAGCGCGACCCAACCGGGAAGCTTGCCAACGGCAACATCGTCGTGATCCAGCACACCGGTGGCGAACATTCGTCCTACGCGCACCTGCGGCGCGGAAGCGTGCGCGTGGGTGTTGGCGACAGCGTGAACGCAGGCCAGCCAATCGCCCAGATCGGTTTCTCAGGCGATGGATTCGAGCCGCACCTGCACTTTCAGATCACGCGTGGCCCAGATCCGCACTTCTCACCGGGCCTGCCCGTATCGTTCGTCAATATCCGACCGATCGGCTTCAGCAGCACGATCGATCAGGAGCCGCACCGAGCGCTGCTTACGGGTGAGTTTGTAGAGACCGTTAGGCGCTAGCAACCAGCAGCGCCAAGCGGCTCAGCGCTTCGGGTTCGTGTTGAAGATCTTGTTCATGATCATCCACTTCCCGTCGACCTTGAGCAGCGTGAAGTAGTCGGTGAGGACGGCGTTCGGATAATCCAGCTCGACCTTCGCCATCGCGGCATCGCCTGTCACGTCTACGCTCACAATGCGCCGTTTGCGCTGGTCTTCGTCGGCGGCGGGTTTGCCCGCGGCACCGGCGATGTAGTCCTCGGACGTGCGCATGGAAAACTTCCCGTCGCGATTGAAGTACAGCTTGGAATCGGGATGAAACACCACGCGGAAATGCGCGCCGTCGCCTGTCGCGTGCCCGAGCAGGTAGTGCTGCAGCGCGGCACGGACCTCGGCCTCGTCCGCGGCGTTAGGCATGAGCCTGGCGCTGGTGATAA
>CBQVAZ010000797.1:0-1934 GCA_967720205.1 uncultured Gemmatimonadaceae bacterium
GGGCTACGGCGCGGCGGTGTTGATTCGCGCGCTCGAACCGCTCACAGGGATCCCACTGATGCAGCGCCGTCGCCCGCTCGTTCGGCGCCTCAGCGACCTGGCGAACGGTCCCGGCAAGCTCTGCGCCGCGTTAGGCATCGACGCCGGCCAGAACGCTCTGTCGCTGCAGCAGGGCGCGCTGCGCATCCTGGCCGCCGAGCACGTTGATGACGCTGATGTGCGTATTTCGCCGCGCGTGGGGATCACGAAGGCCGCTGGCGAAATGCTGCGATTCTTTCTGGCCGACAATCCACACGTTTCTCGCGTGCCGTCGGCGATTTCGTCCCGCGCCATCCCTTTGAGCTCAGTTCGGACTTAAGAAAGCGAAAGCGCGGACCAACGCGGAGAACAACCATGACCAACGCGGAAGGGACTCTTTAAGGAGATGCGGTTGTCTGCGTTCGTCAGTGTACCTATCCGCGTTCGTCCGTGCTGCCGATTTTTCGTTGCGCGGAAGATCCCGGAAATACGACGCGCCGCCGCAGCCGTTAGGCCGCGAGCGGCGCGCGCCCGGGAGAGAACCTAACTGCGATCTACCACTTCTCGATCGCGTCGCTGATTCGGTAACGGATGCCGCCCTCGAACATCATCGTGTTCGACGACCCGTTGATCAGGAAATTGTCGCGCGTGGGCATCGTCGCGGCCTGCGCGAAGAGCGCCCAACGCTCACCAACATGTGCCTGAATGCCGGCGGTGAGTACGAACGACGCCCGTGTGCTCTGGCGATCGACCCGCGTAAACACGGAGTCCATCGCGCCTTCACTCGAGAACGTACCGCGCGGCGCTGCATTCTGAATGACGTTCACCGCGTAGCCGACGCCGAGGTACGGACGCGCACCCGACCAGCTCACGGGGAATGCGAGCACGCCCACGTGGTAGCGGCGCATGTCGCTGATGTCGACAGCACGTGCCGAACCTGGGGCCGTCGGATCGAACACGGCCGACACTTCGTCGAAGAAAGCCTGCTCCACTGAGAGGTACAGGCCACCGCGCGAACGCGTGATCAGCCATTCACCACCAACAGTGGTTGCATTGACGGTCTTGAACTCACCCGTCTGCGTGTCGATCGCGTCAAACCGGGTAATGCCTCCCTTGGCACCCCAGAACCACCCATTGTCGAAGCCAGCCGCCGTCGCCCGCTGCGCGAGCGCCAGGGCGGGGACTGCTGCAGTGGCGAGGACTGCGACAACGACGGTGCGAACAATTCGCATACGCCCAAACCTCAAGATGACGCGCAGATGGTATGGCGCCGGTGTCTCGCGGGCGTCACGCCGCGTGTGGCGCATTCAGTATTGGCCAAGAGGCGCGATTGTGACCGAAATCACTCGGCCAACCCACCGCCAACTCTCGACCACGGGAGGGACGATGCGGCCCGGATTGCGTCACGTCGGGCAACTTGCAGCATAGGCCCCGCCTGGCCACCGAGTTGCGTTCGGCCCTATTGCCGCGTCTGAGTGCCAACTCCGTCACAGCGGCATGATCAATACTGTCGTCGCTCGATTCATCGATGGTCGGCTCATTAAAGGGACGACCATGGATGTCGATCCGGGAAAACCATCGTGTCACATCCGTACCAAGGATGGGGCGATTTATACCGTGGAGCTGAGCGAGCTCAAAGCGCTCTTCTTCGTCAAATCGCTCTCCGGCGATGCCAAGCATGCGGAAGGCATGGAGCTGGAGCCTGCCGACCGCCGGCAGTTCGGCTCGGCGCTCGTCGAACTCACGTTCGCAGATGGCGAACGGATGATCGGCCTAACGAATCGCGCGACGCCCAACGGCGCGTACTTCTTCGTTCTCCCTGTCGACGCGCGCAGCAACAATATCCGCGTCCTCGTGAACCGCTCGGCGCTCAAGTCGATCTCGACGCCGCTGCACTTCCTCGCCGACGCCTAAAG
>CBQVAZ010000798.1:0-1934 GCA_967720205.1 uncultured Gemmatimonadaceae bacterium
GCGGCGGCCGGCGGCTGAGCGGCTTCACGTCAGATGACGCCAACACGAAGATCGCGTACGTCGCGACGAGCCACACCAAACCGACGGAGCTTTACATCGCCAACGCGGACGGCAGCGGCGAGCAGCGCCTGACCAAATTCAACGACGCGCTGAACGCCGAAATCGCCTGGAGCGATGCCGAGCGGTTTACATACAAGTCGTTAGGCAACCGCGAGATCGAAGGCTGGCTCATGAAGCCGTATGGATATGAGCCGGGGAAGAAGTATCCCCTGGTGCTCTATATCCATGGCGGCCCGCACGGCGCGTATGGCGAGAACTGGTTCGATGAATTCCAGAACCTCGCCGGGGCAGGGATGTGGGTGCTCTTTACGAACCCGCGGGGCTCGTCAGGCTATGGCGCCGACTTCACCTACGCCACGCGCGCCCGCTGGTTCGACGAAGACTACGTCGACCTCATGAAGGGAGTGGACATCGCCGCGAAGCGGCCGGATGTCGATTCAACCCGCATGGGCGTGACCGGTGGGTCCTATGGCGGCGTCATGACGGCTTGGGTCACTGTAAAAACGAATCGCTTCAAGGCGGCGCAGACCGACCGCATGATCTCGAACTGGTGGTCATGGTACGGCTCGAGCGACGCCCAGGGCCTCACTGAATTCGAGTTTCTCGGTAAGCCGTGGGACAATCCGGCACTGTACGACACGCTCTCGCCGATCCGCTACATCCGCAAAGTGAAAACGCCGACTTTGATGGTACAGTCGGAAGAGGACTTCCGCACACCGATGACTGATGCGGAGCAGTGGTTCATGGGGCTCAAGAAGCAAGGGACGCCGGTCGAATTCGTTAGGTATCCGCGTTCGACGCACGATCTCTCGCGCACGGGTGAGCCGTGGTTGCTCGTCGACCGGTTAGGCCGTTTGCGGCAGTGGTTTGGCTATTGGCTGAAGCCTGATGAGCCCAAACGGGTGACGGATACGCACTAGGTCTGAGGTCTGAGGTCTGAGGTCAGAGCTTGCTGCTTCTGCTTCTGATCGCGCAGAGTATCGCGTTGGTTGTGCTGATCGGGCGGCTGCTACCGGGGAGAAGTCGGCGGCCGCCCGTTCTGCCTATTCAGGATACAGGGCCGCCGCGCGTGAGTGTCCTGCTGCCCACCTATAATGAAGTGAAACGAGTGGAGCCGTGCCTCGAAGGACTGATGCAGCAAGGAAGCACGGTGCGCGAGATCCTGGTGATCGACGGCAACTCCGCGGACGGCACTGCCCGCTTGGTGCACGCGGCGAGCGCACGCGACGCTCGCGCGCGCGTCGTAAAAGAACCGCCGCTGCCTAACGCGTGGATTGGCAAGGTGTGGGCGCTGCAGCACGGACTCGAGAACGCGTCAGGCGATTGGGTCCTCAATGTCGACGCGGACATCGAGCCGCGAGCTGGGATGGCGGCCGCCGCGCTGCAAGCGGCCGAGGACCTGAACCTTCAGGCAGTGTCGTTCTCACCGTGCTTCGCTGGGCAAACAGCGGCGGAACAATGGCTCCAGTCGGCGCTGTTGTTGACGCTCGTGTATCGCGGCGGTGCAGTCGGTCGTGATGGACTGGCGCCGGCAGGTCGCGTGATGGCGAACGGGCAGTGCTTTCTCATCAAGCGCGACGTGCTCGTTGCAAACGGGGGATATGCCACGGCACGCGCGTCGTTCGCCGATGATGTGACGCTCGCGCGCCACCTCGCGAGGCGAGGCGTCCGAGTCGGATTCCTGGACGGATCGCGCCTCTTCAGGGTGCGCTCGTACGATTCGTTAGGTCAGATGTGGCGCGAATGGGGGCGGTCGATCGACCTCAAGGACGCCGCGACACCAATGCGGCTGGCGGCAGACGTCGCGCTTCTCATCCTGGTGCAGGCTGCGCCGATCATGGTGCTGGCGCTATTCGCAACCGGCGCGTGGGCTG
>CBQVAZ010000799.1:0-1934 GCA_967720205.1 uncultured Gemmatimonadaceae bacterium
TCTCGTCGATATTCCCGCCGCTTTGCGCGCGGCGGTGGCTATGCGACAAGCGTGCCGCAACGCGCATTTGAACAAATGCATGAGCGAATGAGTCGTGCCGAGGCCGTGCTTGAGAAGATCCGGCCGCGCGCGGCCGCGAATCCCGTCTGGTATGTGGAAATGCTGACGATTGGTTTGTTGGAGGGCTGGGACATGAAGCGTCGCGTCGATTTGTTCAACGAAGCAATGCGCGCCGATCCCTATCTTTACGCCAGCCATTCCCGCATGGCGACTTCGCTAACGCCACGCTGGGGCGGCAGCTTGGGTGATTATCACGCCTTCGTCGAAGGCTCTGTATTGCGAACACGAGCGCGCGAAGGCAATAGCTACTACGCCCGCCTGTATTCGAATCTGGCCGAAGTTGAATCCGATCGAGAGCCTTTCCGCGACCTCGGAATACCGTGGCAGAAGATGAAGAGTGGGTTCGACGACCTAATGCAACGATATCCGGACTCGCAGTGGAATCTCCATCACTACGCGTACTTTGCATGCCGCGCCGACGACGGCACGACGTTCAACAAGTTGCGTCCCATGCTGGACTTGCAACGAGCGGATCAGATGCCGACGATCTGGAGGAACGCCCATACGCTTGAATTCTGCACCGAGCAGTTCACGCGCCGAACGTAGCTTCCACCGACTGCAGATAACGGGAGCGCCAGAAACTATGCGCGTGTGGCCTAACCCCGCTTTCAACCGGACACAGGACAGCTGTTCTTGGACCTATTTGCGGCCCGGAAAACTCTCACCCGGCTATCAACCGAGCCATGCTAACCATTGACGACGTCCGGTCCATTCCGCTGTTCTCGACGCTTGCTGTTGCCGAACTTGAGCGTCTCGCGGAATCCTCCGCCGATTTGCATCTTGGTGCCGGAGAATTCGCCGTTCATGAAGGTGGAGAGCGCGCGCTCTACGCGGTTCTCACCGGCAGGATTGAGGTCGTCAAGCTGTTCGACGGTATCGAACGAACGCTGGGCTGGCGCGTTCCGGGCGCCATCTTCGGCGAAGTGCCAATCGCCTTCGGCACTGTGTTTGTGGGTGGGTATCGGGCGGCGGAACCCTCGCGCGTTTTCCGTGTGGATCCTAAGCAGTATTACGCCATTGCGGCGACGTCTCCGGAGGTCGTAGCGAAGGTCGGCGCGCTCGCACGCGAGCGCATGGGAGGGCTACAGGGCATCGCCGCCGAGCCGCCGAAGCCACGCGTAACGATGGTCGGTAACCGCTGGGACGCTACTTGCAGCGCGTTGCGCCAGTTCCTCGCGCGCAACCAGATTACCTATGACTGGATGACACCCGACGCGTCTGAATTGTCAACGCGCTGGCCCGGCACTCTCCCAATGGACGACGATTGCCCCGTGCTGCGCCTGACTGACGGGACGCTTCTCAGTCGACCCACGACGCGCGACGTTGCCGAGCGTCTGGGCCTCCAAACGCACGCACGTCTCCCCGAGTACGACACGATCATCATCGGCGGCGGGCCGGCCGGCCTTGCGGCTGCCGTTTACGGTGCGTCCGAGGGATTGCGCACCGTGGTGGTGGAGCGCGAGGCGCCCGGAGGTCAGGCCGGGACGTCCTCGCGCATCGAGAACTATCTCGGCTTCCCCAGCGGCGTCTCAGGCGACGAACTTGCGAGCCGCGCGCTCCAGCAGGCAAGGCGGCTCGGAGCGGAGATACTGGTCACGCGCTCGGTCGCTCGTATCGATCCGGCAACGCGCCAGGTTTGCCTCGATGGTGACGATATTATCCGGGGGCGGACCATCATTCTTGCTACTGGCGTAACGTGGCGTCGCCTGGCGATCGACGCCTTCGACCGGCTGATCGGAAAGGGCATCCACTATGGCGCCGCACGCGGTGAAGCGAGCGCCACCCACGGCCTCGACGTCCATCTCATCGGTGCC
>CBQVAZ010000800.1:0-1930 GCA_967720205.1 uncultured Gemmatimonadaceae bacterium
CGTGGAGTTCAACTGCCGCTTCGGCGATCCGGAAGCCGAGGCGATCCTGCCGTTGATGCGATCGCGCTTGCTGGAGCCAATGGCCGCGATCGCGCGCGGCGAGCGCCTAACGAACGTCACGCTGGACTGGTCCGAGAGCTGCGCCGTGACGACCGTCGTCGCATCGCCAGGCTATCCGGACGCGCCGCGCACCGGCGCGGCGATCACGCTTCCACCCGCCGTCGACGATGTACACCTCTTCCACGCCGGTACCGCGCTCGACTCGACTGGAAAGTTGGTGACAGCTGGCGGCCGGGTCGCCGCCGTTACGGCCCTCGACCAGGACTTCGAGACGGCCGCACAGCGGAGCGCGAGCGTCGCCGCCGCCGTCGAATTTGAGGGGCGCCAGTACCGCCGAGATATAGGTTGGCGCGAGCTTACGCGCCGTGCCCGAGTTACCTGAAACTGAGACATACGCCCGGGACCTGAACGGTCTCGTGCGCGGCGTCGTGATAAAGTCGGTCCGCGTCAGGCGACCGAACGTTTTGCGTCGCGTGCGCACCGGCCGTGCGCTGGCGAAGCGCCTAACGGGGACTTCGATCCGGAGAGTCTGGCGTCGTGCCAAGCACATCATCTTCGATCTCGCGAACGGTGACCGACTCCTCGTGCAGCCGCGCTTCACCGGCATTCTGTTCGTGACAAACGGTTATCCAACTGACGCGAAAGAGCAGTACATCACCGTGTCGTTGGAGCTCGCGGACGGCCGCTGGCTGCACTACGCAGATGTCCGCCGATTAGGCACCGTCACGCTGTTCGATCCAACACAATTCGCCGCATTCGTTGCTCGCCTTGGCGTCGAGCCTCTCGAGAACGAGTTCACATCCGAGCGACTGGCGCGCGCGCTGCATGGTTCGCGTCAGGCGATCAAGAAAGTCGTCATGGACCAGTCGCGGATCGCGGGCGTGGGGAACATCTACGCCGCCGAGGCACTCTGGTACGCGCGCATCGATCCGTCGCGGCCTGCCTCCACGATCACAACCGACGAAGTCGCGCGGCTGCGAAAGGCGATCGTTCAGGTCCTAACGAAGGCAGTCGAGGGTCGCGGCACGAGCATCCGCGACTACCGAGACGCAAACGGCGCGGAAGGCGATTACGCTCCGCGACTCAAGGCCTACGGCCGCGAGTCACTTCCCTGCCGGCGCTGCGGTACGCGTCTTGTCGGCACCATGGCGATCGACGGTCGCGCCACTGTATTCTGCTGGCGCTGTCAACGTTGAGCTGAGATGCGCGGCAAAGCTCCGCACAAATCGTTAGGTCCTGGCGGTCCGGCGCTCCGCGAGCACGTGCTCAGCGAGGCTGCTGCGCGCCCGGCGGTGTACTGGATGTCGGCGGCGGACGGCGAGGTGCTCTACGTCGGCAAGTCCAAGCGTCTCCGCTCGCGGCTGCTGAGCTACTTTCGCGGCAGCTTCGACGACGCCAAATCGGCGCGCATCATTAGCGTTACGAATCGCATCGACTGGACGTATGTGCCGAGCGAGTTCGCGGCGCTTCTGGAAGAGATGCGCCGCATCAAGAAGCTCCGTCCGCGCTTCAACGTCGCGCTCAAGCGCGACGATCGGCATTACGCGTTCATCCGGCTGAGCGACGGCCGAGCGGCGCGCCTAACGGTTGTGCGCGGACCGGGCCGCGACGCGCACGGGATTTTCTACGGCCCGTTCGTCGGCGCCGTCAGCCTGCGCGAGGCGGTGCGCGAGCTGAGCGACGTGCTCGGTCTGCGCGATTGCACGCTGGACGGCCGCATGCGCTTCGCCGATCAGCGCGAGCTGTTCGTGCTCCCGCTCCACGCCCGCACGCCTGGCTGCATCCGGTATGAAATTGGCCGCTGCCTCGGCCCCTGCATCGCTGCGACGACCGCGGACACATACACCGCTCGCGTGCGCGACGCCCGCGC
>CBQVAZ010000801.1:0-1925 GCA_967720205.1 uncultured Gemmatimonadaceae bacterium
CGTCGGCACGGGAACGACGATCTCGAGCTTTTTCCCCGATCGAGGCGCCTAATAGAGCGCTGACCTAACGCGGTGTAAAGACAACTAAAGCTGTCAGATACCAGTCCACAGTTCGAAGCTGTCAGCAAGCGAAACGCACGCTGAGAACTTCAAACTGTTCGGCCCTAACGGCTGACCTGCGTGACCCGTTCGTGACACGGCCGTGCGCGAATCGCGACGGAAACCGCGCATTGTAACGGCTCTAAAGCCTGCCGTGGGGCATCCCCGCGTGCCGTCTACCAACCGCTCCCGCCGATGAACTTCGACCTCATTCGTTCAGCAAGACGCCATAGCCTCTCGCTCGTCGGCCTGCTCGTCCTGAGCGTTGCCGCACAATCGCAGCAGCAGGCGTCAACTACTGGGCGCACCGGCCGAATTGTCGGCCGCATCGTCGACCAGGAAGCTGGCACGGGCGTCACCGATGCTGGCGTACAAATAGTCGGTACCACGTTAGGCGTGCAGTCCGGCGTGGACGGAAGATTCCAGGTTACGGGCGTGCCCGCTGGAACGGTGACCATCCAGGTCCGCAGGCTCGGCTACACCGCCAAGACAGTCACCGGCATCCAGCTCGCGCCTAACCAGACGCTCGAGCAGAACATCACGCTCGCCCCGGCCGGTGTGCGACTCCAAGCCATGGTCGTCAGCGCCGCGTCCGAGAAGGGGTCGGTGGGCGAAGCGCTCGATGCGCAGCGTACCGCGACGGGGATCGTCAGCTCGATCACGTCGGAGCAGATCTCAAAGAGTGCGGACGGCGATGCCGCGCAGGCTGTGCAACGCGTGAGCGGTGTGACCGTTCAGGACGGTCGTTATGTGTTCGTGCGCGGACTCGGTGAGCGCTACACGGTCACGCAGCTGAACGGTGCGCGCATGCCGAGCCCCGAGCCCGAGCGTCGTGTTGTACCTCTCGACCTCTTCCCGTCGGGCATGCTCCAGACCATCACGACGTCCAAGACGTTCACCCCCGATCAGCAGGGTGACTTCTCTGGCGCACAGGTCGACATCAAAACGCGCGAGTTCCCTGCCCTGCGCACGTGGTCCATCCAGAGCACGTTCGGTCTCAACCCGCGCGTTACCGGCAGGGATGTGCTGAATCCGCGCGGTGTCGGTGGCGAAGCGTATGCGCTGGCCGGTCGTGAGCGCGATCTGCCGGCTCTCCTAAAGCGAGTCGGAAATTTCCAGAGCTTTCCGCTGAACCAGGGCGACAAGAATCGTCTGGTGAATTCGTTCCGCGATGTGTGGACGCCCACCGCGCGCACAGGAGCGCCTAACGGTTCGGGCGCGCTGTCGTTCGGCGGCAGCGATCCGCTCCTCGGCGTTCGCATCGGCTACCTTGTTTCAGGCACGTACTCCTACAGCGAAGAGATCCGCTCGGATCAGCGTCGCGCGCTCGCTGGTCGCGGGAACACGGCTGGTGAGACGGTTGCGCTGGACCAATTCGCAGGTCGTTCCAGCAACGTGAGCGCCCTCCTGGGCGGCCTGGCGAATGCGAGTGTCCTCTTGGGCCAGAGCTCGCGCATCGCCCTGAGCACCGCATATAGCCGCACCTCTGACAACGAAGCGCGCACGGAGCGAGGGGACTTCGAGAACGAAGCCATCGCGGCGCAGATCGATCGGATCCAGTACGTCGAGCGCACGGTACAGTCGGCGCAGCTCGCCGGCGAGCATCAGTTCGGCGCCATGCACCGTATCGATTGGGCGGCGACGTTTTCTGGTGTACGACGCGACGAGCCCGATCGCTCTGAATTCGTCTACGAGGTCGCCAACAAGGGTCAACCTAACGAGCAACTGCTGTGGCTCAACACTGGGAACGGCGGCGCTGTGCGCACATTCTCCGAGCTGACCGAGGATGCGCGTGAAGGAAAACTGTCATATCAGCTCAATTTCTC
>CBQVAZ010000802.1:0-1923 GCA_967720205.1 uncultured Gemmatimonadaceae bacterium
CGTTAGGCCGGGCGCGCTGTGGACGTCGGTACCGATCGGCGCGTTAGGTTACGGTCTGACGTTCTTGCTGCTTGCCCGGCTCAGCGGGTTCGCTCGTCAGGCGACGCGACGCACGAGTTGAGGCGACACCTGGTGAGCGCGGTGCTTCTCTAGCGCGAGCACGGCCATGCAATAAAGAATGGCCACGTTCATGTACGTGTAGGGCGTGTGGTTCCAGGAGCCGAAGATTCCCGCCACAGCGAACGACAACAGGCCAAGTTGCGCGAAAAACAGCTGTCGCTCCCCGTCAGGATCCGTGTGTCTGATCGTTTTTCGCACACGGCTCGCCGCGCGCATCGACGTGACAAATATCCCTAGCCAGAAGATGAACCCAGGAACGCCAGTTTCGACGAGCGCCGTGAAATAGGAGCTGTGCGCATCACGCTTCCCGCGCGCTGTCATCTTGAATCCTTCCGCTTTCAAGTTCGCATAACGCCAGTGCATGTACGAATACGCACCGAGTCCGACACCTGTGAGGGGGTAGTCGCGGGCAATTGTCGCGGCGACCTTCCAAATCTCGAAGCGCTGTTCAGCGGAGCCTTGGTCATCCGCCTCTTGGAGCTGGCCGGACGATGTAGCGCTGCCGATCTTTTTCATGCGACTCCAGACGTCGTTCGGTGCAAACATCACAACAACCAAGACAACGCCAAGGAGTGCCGGAAGCATGCGCATGCGGCGTTTTTGGCGTGCGAGAGTCCAGGCTCCGAAGAACGCGAGCGCGAGAATGGCGCCGCGCGACTGCGTCATGAAGACAATGAGCGATATGAGACCGATGCCGGCCAAGGACGCATAGCGGAAGACCTTGGATCGCTCGGCATAGAGCATCCCGACCGTCAGTCCGAGCGGGAATAAGAGCAGCGCAGCTAGATCGTTAGGATTGGCGAACATGCCGTTCCATGCAATACGGCCAAGCTCGGCGGCGTGGTAGATGAACTGATTGAAGATCGCGCCACGGACAGGATAGAGGCCGTACGCCGCGAGCGTGAGGAAGACGTAAAACCTCAGACGTGAACGCTCCGTGAGCACGTTCATCGCGACAAGGAAAATCAGACCGATGCGGCCGATGCTGATCAGCTCTTCCTTCACGATCGGAAACCAGACCGAGGTCGGCGACATCGCAAGTGCGTAGAGATAGTACGCGATGAAGCAGATCAGCGGCGCCGCGAAGCGGACGCGCGCACGCCCAAAGATGAGACCAAGCAGAGCGACGATCATCGATGCCTGGCCGATCGGCGCGATGTACGTGATGACGGCGATCGAATAGCCGCAGAACCCGATGAACGCGAGGTTCCACTTCACGTTTTGCCATGGCCACACGAAGGTACTCGGTGCGGCGCTGACAACCGCCTCGCTCGTTAGGCGCGGCCCTGGCGGCGATGGCGCTACCGGCACCGCGACGGCGGCCGGTGCTGCATAACCACGTGACGATCGCCAGCCGCGCGAAATCGCTCTCAAAAACTGCTCCTCAGTGGACTTTTAGTACTCCGGCGACCGGCGCCAGGAGCCAATGCCGGGTTGCAAGCTGCGGACCTAAGTAGCTGGAAAACAAGCGGCGGCGCCGCGGTCGCGCAAAAAACGGTCACCTCGATTGACGCACAGTGCCGCCCCAAAGTCGCGGCGGGAATGGGCCAGTTCCGGGGCGTGACAGCAGTCGATTAGAGCGCAAAAAGGTGCTCTCGGCAGCCGTGTTTTCACACATGGTTTTGGTGATCTAAGTCATGCAGTTAGAGAGAGCTAAGTTAGTTATTCCCAACGCGATACGCTGTTACGAGCTCCACGGTACCGCGTCTTATGGGCGACGCGAGAGTGACTGGCTCGCGCCCTCCCCAGCCGGGAGGACAACCGAAACGGCAAAGTCGGCGAAAGCCGGCGACGCAAAGCCAC
>CBQVAZ010000803.1:0-1920 GCA_967720205.1 uncultured Gemmatimonadaceae bacterium
GCTCGTGAGCGCCGTCGCGCTGTTGCACCTGCTCGCCTGCGCCAATGTCACCAACCTTCTGCTAGGTCGCGCCGCGAAACGGCGTCGCGACGCCGCAGTGCGCCTCGCGCTCGGCAGCAGTGCCGGCCGTCTGTTTAGGCATTTGTTAGGCGAGTATCTCGCTCTGGCCGTTCCCGCAGCGGTGTTCGGCGTCCTGCTCGCATGGTGGACGAGCGCCCTGTTGACGCCGCCGACAAACGTCTGGGCTGCGCGCAACTTCTATGGCAGCCTCGCTGCGTTCGACACGCCTGTCTTTGGAACGCGCGAGGTTCTTTTTGGAATCGCACTCGCGATCGCCACAGCATTCTTCGTCGCGATACCCGCCGCGTTGAGCGCGTTCAAGCTCGACGTGTACAACGAGATCAGGTCAGGGTCGCAAGGCATCGCGAGCGGCGCGATCACACTGCGGCGCCCCACGCTGCGTGGCGTCATCGTCGCGATCGAGGCGTCGCTGGCCGTGCTGCTCGTCGTCAGCGCGGGACTCTTGATCGACAGCTTCCAGCGCATGCGACAGACGCGAGTCGGCGCCGATACGTCCAACGTGCTCACGTTCTGGATAACCCCATCGGAGGCGCGCATTCCAGCGGGTAGTGGCTCGGCGCGGTATGTGAGCCGAGTACTGGATGCGATGTCGCGCGTGCACGGCGTCGTGTCGGCGAGTGTGGACGGCGGCGCACCGCTGGCTGGCACAGCGCGCGGTTTGTTGTACATCATCGGCCAACCAACGCCGCCGGCTTACGAGGCGCCGCCTGTGCTGCGGCACGACATCTCGCCTAACCACTTCGCAACGCTTGGCATTCCACTCAAACGCGGCCGCGTGTTCACGGACCGCGACGCGGAGGGCGCGCTCAAAGTCACTGTCATCAGTGAAGGAGCCGCGCAGAAGTTTTGGCCTAACGAGGATCCGATCGGCAAACGCGTCTGGTTTTCCGGATCGAGCGCCTTCGGCAGTCCCGACTCGAGCGCCGAGATCGTGGGTATCGTCGGCGACGTGATGTACGAGCCGCTCGATAGGCAGCCGAATCGCACGAGCTTCTACACACCCTACACACAATTCACATACGCGTCGCGCATCGTCTTCCTGCGAACGACCGGCAACCCGCTCGCGATCGTGCCGGCGGCGCGCACGGCCTTACAGAGCGTCGATCCCGACGTCGCGATGCGCGACGTGCAAACGCTGGACGAGATCGTAAACGGCTCGTGGGCGCGAACACGATTCGAGGCGCGCTTGTTCGGCGGTTTCGGCATCGCGGCGCTGTTGCTCGCCGCGAGTGGAATCTTCGCTGTGCTCGCTTACGCCGTGGCGAATCGCACGCGCGAATTCGGCGTACGCATCGCACTCGGCGCCAAACGCGAGCATGTGATGCGCGTCGTGCTCGGCGAGGGACTCGCCTTTCCACTCATTGGGATGCTTGTAGGCATCGCGGGGGCGTTCGCGGCGACGCGCGTGCTGCGATCGTCGCTGTACGAGGTTTCGCCGTTGGAGCCCAGGGTGTTCGTCGGAACCGTGGCGCTTCTCTTGATCGCTGCGGTTGGCGCGTGCTTGATTCCTGCATGGCGCGCCACGCGAGCAAATCCAATGGAAGCGATTCGAGCAGAATAGCGCACCGCGTTCTCATCGCGCTTGTTTTGTTCCTGGCGGCCCCGCTACGGAGCGACTGCCAGAAGCCTAACGCGCCCGATACACTCACCGTTCGGAGTGGTGCGCTCAGTCTGCGCGCGCTCGTGTGGCGGCCGCAGACGAGCGACCCTGCGCCCGCCGTCCTATTCTCTCATGGTAGTTATGAGATCTCCGATTCTCTCGACATGTTGCAGGCCGCTGGGCTGGGCCCCGTGTTCGCGCGGCATGGATACGTCTTTTTCTTGCTCTTCCGCCGTGGC
>CBQVAZ010000804.1:0-1918 GCA_967720205.1 uncultured Gemmatimonadaceae bacterium
CCTCCGCGCGCGAATGGCAGGAAGCACCGGACTTCGCGTCTGGGCTCGGCGCCAGCGCCGATTTCGTGTGGATCTCGCCTAACGGGGGGGAGTTGCACACGATCGCGCCGAGCGGAAATCGTTTCGCGCCGCACTTTACGGCGGACACCAATCGCATCTATGCGTACAGCGGCCGCGACGGTCTCGTCTCCATGCGCTGGGACGGCACCGACATCAAATCGCACCTCAAGGTGAGCGGCACGCTACCGCCTGGAACGTTCATCGCGAGAAACGCGACGATCCCTGGAAGCGATCTGCTCGACCCGAGCAAGTTCGCTAACCTGCCTACGCATCTCGAGCCGGGAGAGACCGAGCCTACGCCGACCCCGCCTCCGGCCGACGTGATCTACATGTCGCCCAAGGGCGACCGCGCGCTCGCGAAAGTCGGGCCAGATCTCTACGTCGTCAGCGTCACGCAGGTCAGCGCGCAGGCGCCGACAGTCTCAGTCACAAATCCCGAGGCCGCCTCGGTCCCGGTGCGAAAGCTCAATGAGCTGGCGGGCGAATTCCCGGTGTGGAACCAGGACGGGAAACACGTGCATTGGTCGTTAGGCAACGCTCACTTCGTCTTCGACCTCGACCGCGCCAAAGCGTTCGACGATTCAATGAAGGTCGTGAACAGAGCCAAAGCGGACAGCATCGCGAAGGCCGCGGCCGACACGACAAAGCGCGCGGCGCCGGATACCGCGAAGAAGGCTGCAGCGGACACGGCGAAAAAGGAGACGCCGAAATACAAGCCGATGGAGCAGCGCATCGCGATCACAGCGCAGCGCGACCTCCCTCAAGGAGTCGCCGTGCTCCGCGGCGCTCGCGTGATCACGATGAAGGGGGATGAAGTCATCGAGGACGCCGACATCGTCGTGCGCAATAATCGCATCGCGGCTGTCGGTCGCCGTGGATCAGTCGAAGTGCCGCCGGGCGCACAGATCATCGACATGTCGGGGAAGACAATCACGCCTGGCTTCGTCGACACGCACTATCACACACAATGGCTCATTCCGGACATCCATGTGTCGCAGGTATGGCAGTACGTGGCGATGCTCGCCTACGGCGTCACGACAACGCGTGATCCGCAGACCAGCACGACCGACGTGCTGACATATGGCGATCGCGTCGAGACCGGTGACATGGTCGGTCCGCGCATCTATTCGACCGGCCCTGGTGTGCTCTGGTTCGAGCCGCCCAAGGATCTCGATCACGCGAAGAACATCCTCAAGCGTTATGCGTCGTACTTCGACACCAAGACGCTCAAGATGTACATGACGGGGAATCGGCAGCAGCGGCAGTGGATCATCATGGCCGCGAAAGAAAACAACATCATGCCGACGACGGAGGGTGGGCTCGACTTCAAACTCGACATGACGCACGCGCTCGATGGCTACTCAGGCATCGAGCACGCGCTCCCGATTACGCCCTTTTATGGCGATGTCGCTCAGATGCTCGCGAAGGTCGGTGTTGTAAACACGCCAACCTTGATCGTCTCGTATGGCGGTCCCTTTGGCGAAGAGTACTTCTACAACCACGAGAATCCGTGGGAAGACGCCAAGCTGCGTCACTTCACGCCGCACGATCATCTCTACGCCAAGACTAGCCGTCGCGGTGGCGGCATCAGTGCGGGACCTGGTGGATTCTTCCGGAAGGAGCAGTTCGTGCACGCCCTCCACGCTCAGGACGCGCGCGACATCGTCGCGGCCGGCGGCAAAGTCGGCGTCGGGTCGCACGGTCAGATTCAGGGGATCGGCTACCAATGGGAGATGTGGCTGTTAGGCACCGGTGGCATGTCCAATCACGACGTGCTCAGAGCGGCCACAGTCTTCGGTGCCGACGCTATCGGCATGGCCAGCGAGATCGGCACGCTCGAAGCGGGCAAGTTCGCCGA
>CBQVAZ010000805.1:0-1909 GCA_967720205.1 uncultured Gemmatimonadaceae bacterium
CGGGGCTCGCTCAATCGGTTCGGGCTTCAATGAAACGTCGTTCGCGGGTGTTGCTCCTCCTTTGCGTGACGCTGCTGATAGCGTTGCTGCCGACTCTCGTGGCGCTGCCGCAGTTCTTTGATGCGCGCACGAACGCAGTCGTCCCTGGCAAACTCATCCCCGTGAGCGGCGAGGCGAAAGCACTGCATGCGACGCTTCGCATCGTCGATCTGCACGACGATCTCTTGCTATGGAATCGCGATCCGCTCCGCGAGTATGTGCGCGGCCACACCGATGTCCCTCGTCTCCTGCAGGGTCACACGTCGCTGCAGGTGTTCTCCGCCGTAACAAAGTCGCCCCGCGGTCTCAATTACGACCGCAACACCGGCGACAGCGACAACATCACGTTGCTCGCGGTTCTGGAGCGATGGCCCGTGAAGACGTGGGGGAGTCGCACGCAGCGCGCTCTGTATCAAGCGCGTCGCTTGCGCGATGCCGCAAGCCGTTCGCACGACAGCCTTACAGTCATCACCTCGGCACGTGAGCTCGCCGCCTTCCTGCGCAAGCCTAACGTGGGTACATGGGCGCTGGGCGGCATGCTCGCGATCGAAGGACTGCACGCGCTGGACGGACTCCTGGCGAACGTGGACACGTTGTACGCGGCGGGGTATCGCATGATGGGCCTCACGCACTTCTTCGACAACGAGGTCGCCGCGTCGGCGCACGGTGTGACCAAGGACGGGCTGACGCTGCTCGGACGTGAAGTCGTTAGGCGCATGGAAGCGCTGCGGATCACGATCGACCTCGCGCACCTCGCACCCAAAGCTGTTGACGAGGTGCTGAGCATGGCGACGCGACCTGTCGTCGTGTCGCACACTGGCGTGCAGGCGACGTGCCCCGGGCCGCGCAATCTCACCGACGACCAGATCAAGCGCATCGCCGCCAACGGCGGGCTGATCGGCATCGGCTATTGGGATGCCGCTGTGTGCGAAGTGGGCGCACGGTCAACGGCGCGCGCGATGCGTCACGTGGCGACGATCGCAGGCGTGCAGCATGTCGCGTTAGGGTCGGACTTCGACGGCGCCACGCAGGTCCCCTTCGACGCGTCGCAGCTCGTTCAGATGACACAGGCCCTGCGTGACGAGGGCTTCACGGACGACGAGATCCGCAGCATCATGGGGGAGAACGCCATCCGCTTTCTCCAGGCCAACCTTCCTCCCAAATGATCTACTCACGACTGGGCAGTACCGGCACGAAGGTTTCGCGCATTTGCCTGGGCACGATGACGTATGGTTCCAAGAAGTGGCGCGCCTGGGTGATCGAGGAGCCGGAGAGCCTCGCGTTCTTCGAGCGTGCGCTGGAGAAAGGCATCAACTTCTTCGATACGGCCGATACCTATTCACGCGGCGTCTCCGAGGAGATTGTGGGCCGAGCGCTGCGCACGCTGAACGTTCCGCGTGAATCGGTGGTGATCGCGACGAAGGTCGCGCTGCTGATGGGCGATGGACCGAATGACAAAGGACTCTCGCGCAAACGCATTCTGGCGGGGATCGACGCGTCGCTCAAACGGCTGCAGCTCGATTACGTCGACCTGTATCAGATACATCGCTACGATCCTGAGACGCCGATCGAAGAGTCGCTCGAGTCGTTGAACGACGTCGTTAGGTCCGGGAAGGCGCGTTACATCGGCGCGTCGAGCATGTATGCCTGGCAGTTCACGCGCATGCGCACGACGCAGCGGGCACGAGGGTGGACGCCGTTCGTAACGATGCAAAACCACTACAACCTCATGTACCGCGAAGAAGAACGGGAAATGATCCCTTACTGTCTGGAGGAGGGAGTTGGTCTGTTGCCGTGGAGTCCATTGGCGCGTGGATTCCTCACGGGTTCGCGGCAGCGCGGTTCGCGCGATGCGAGCGCGCGCGAAAAG
>CBQVAZ010000806.1:0-1906 GCA_967720205.1 uncultured Gemmatimonadaceae bacterium
AGAACGCGATGACCGGCATGATCGACAGGGCGTGCCCCGTAAATTTCGGCTCGGCAGTTAACGTATCGACTTGCTCGCGAAGCACAGCGCGATCCCGGATTATGGCAGACAAGCCGTTGAAGATCTCGCTCAGGTTACCGCCCGTCTCGCGCTGAATGAGCAGCGACGTCACGAACATCTTGATGTCGAGCGAATTGACACGGTCCTGCAGATCGAGCAGCGCCGCGCGGACATCGACGCCCAACCGCTGCTCGTCATAGAAGCGCATGAACTCGTCGCCTAACGGCGCCGGCATTTCCTCACCCACGAACTTCATCGCCGCCTGAAACGAGAAACCGGCACGCATCGCGTTGACGATCATGTCGATTGCATCAGGGAGCTGCGATTCGAACTTGTGCAGGCGTCGCGTAGCGAGACGTTGCAGTAGCCACGTCGGCAGCATGAGCCCGATCGTGCCCGCGAGCAACGAGAGCGCCGCACCTAACCCCTGAGCTGCGACGAGTGCCAGTGCGCCGAACAAAGCGCTGGACAGGACGTACTCACCCACCGTCCACTTCACTCCGGCCAACTGCAGGTTGCGCTCGAGCTTCGGCGTGAGCGTCTGGCCCGTTAGAATGCGATCCAGAATCGGCACCGCGCTCTTTCGCTGATCGCGCAGGATGACGACGGCGCTGGCGAGGCCGCCGCCAACGGTCCGTTCGCGCAGCACTGACAGCGCTTCGAGGCGCCGCCGGTTCAAGAATGCGTACGCCGCGAGGACGAGGACCGCCGTCCCGAAGAAAACTCCCAAGAGCAGGACCGTCTGCATCGCTGTTATCGGGCCCCGAAGAGGTTGAGCGGAAGTTCGATGCCGGCGACTCGCAGCCGATCGGTGAACGACGGCCGCACGCCGGATGCCTCAAACTGGCCAACAACGGTTCCGTCTTCGGCGATGCCATGCCGCCGGAAACGGAAGATTTCCTGCAGAGAGATAACGTCCCCTTCCATGCTCGTCACTTCGGTCACGCTGAGCACGCGGCGCGATCCATCGGCCATGCGACTCACGTGCACGACGATGTCTAACGCTGAGGCGATCTGCTCGCGCACAGCACGGACGGGTAGTGACGTGCCCGCGAACTGAATCATTGTCTCGAGGCGTGAGAGCGCGTCACGCGCGGAGTTAGCGTGAATCGTGGTCAGGGATCCTTCGTGACCGGTATTCATGGCCTGCAGCATGTCCAACGCTTCGGGACCGCGCACTTCACCGACGATGATGCGATCCGGTCGCATACGCAGCGCGTTGCGCACGAGATCACGCGCGAGAACCTCGCCCCGACCCTCCGCGTTAGGCGGTCGCGTCTCCAACCGAACCACGTGCTCCTGCTGCAGCCGCAACTCGGCCGCGTCCTCGATCGTCACGACACGCTCGCTCGCCGGGATGTATGCGCTGAGCGCATTGAGCAACGTTGTTTTGCCGGAGCCCGTACCGCCGGCGATCAAAATGTTGAGTCGAGCGTGCACAGCCGCGCCGAGCAGCTGCGTCATCTCCACCGTTACGCTGCCCATCTCCTGCAGCTCTTCGATGGTTAGCTCCACACCGAAACGACGGATCGAGAGTACCGGACCGTCGAGCGCCAAGGGCGGAATGATCGCATTGACGCGCGAGCCGTCCGGAAGACGCGCGTCCACCATCGGCGACGACTCATCGACGCGGCGTCCCACGCGGCTCACGATTCTATCTATGATGGCGAGCAAGTGGCGGTCGCTGCGGAAGCTCACAGGAACTCGCGCCAGCCGCCCGCGACGCTCGATGTAAATCTCCTTCGGTCCGTTGACGAGGATGTCGCTGATTGTTTTGTCGCGGAAGAAAGGCTCGATGGGACCGAGCCCCGTCACTTCGAAAATGATTTGTTCGATGACGTCTTCG
>CBQVAZ010000807.1:0-1905 GCA_967720205.1 uncultured Gemmatimonadaceae bacterium
TGGGTGGCGACGAATTCCTCGTCGTTCTCGTAGGCGCGGACCAGCAGAGGACCGAGGACGTTGCCAAACGGCTGCAGCATGCTGCTGCTCGCAGCGCCCCCGTACCCTTCTCGCTAGGCTGGGCAGCGCGGCAGGCAGGCGAATCACTCGAGCAGACGCTCGAGCAGGCTGACCGGCACCTCATCGAGGTTCGCGTATTGAGCCGTGGCGGGACGCCCCTATTTGCCCTCCCGGCCGAGATGGAACGCCGGAAGACGCCTATCAAACCACCGCGCGTCGAAGACGCGTAAACTCAATACTGACAACGCATTACTGCAGACTCCAAGCTTGTTTTTGAGATAGCTTGGAGTCCGCAGTTATCTGTGCTCGGTGGTCAGTACCTGTGCAAGTCCGGGCTCCTCGTGGCGTCTCCTGACAGAACCCTTCCAGGATGACGAATGAACAGCACAGTGAAGTCGCAGGCTTGGGACCGCGTGGGCCGTGTGTCACCGTGGGTCGTTTGGGTAGCGCTCACGCTCGCGCTTGGCGCGCTTGCCCTATGGCCTGAGAGCGCGTACGCGCAGGGTCGCGTGATCCCGCGGCCATGCGTGCGACCCGTACCGCCGCGCTGCACGCCTAACATGGATTGCGGCGTCGTCGACATGATGCCGTGTCCGGTCGCGCCGATTGAACGGATCTCGAGCGACGTGCAGGCCAACCTCGAAGGTGGCGGCCGAGTAGTGCGCTACGAGATCACTGAAAAGTTCGTGAATCGTGGTCCCGGTTTGGGCGAAGCCGACTACATCTTCCCGCTGCCGAACGGGGCTGCGTTCGAAGACCTGCGCCTCGAGATCAACGGGGAGCTCGTTTCGGGTGAGACGCTGCCGGCCGATAAGGCGCGACAGATCTACGAAGACATCGTCCGCCGCCAACGCGATCCAGCGCTCGTCGAGTGGATCGGCTATGGACTCGTGCGTGCACGCATCTTCCCACTTCCGACAGGACAGGAAAAGAAAGTCGTCGTCCGTTTCCGCAGCGTTGTTAGGCGTGAGGGATCGGCGCTGCGCGTCGATTACGCGCGCGGGACAGATCCTGGCCAACGCACACCGGTCGTCATGCCGGCGACGATAGAGCGCGACGATGACGACGAGCGCACGACGGGCTGGAGCCGCTTTACGCTCACGATCCCGCGCGGCGCCGACTACGGCGAGCCATACTCGCCGACGCACTCGCTGCGCATCCGGGATCGCGGCGACAGGCGCGAAGTTCGCGCTTCGGGAACAGCCGGGAATATCACGGTTCTCCTTCCGCTGCGCCGGCCTAACGAGCCGTCGATCACGGTCGTCGCTCACGCTCCGGGCCGCGAGGACGGCTACGCCCTCATCGCGATCTCACCACCGGCCGCGCGCACTCGTGCCTTGCCGCGTGACGTCACGTTCGTCGTCGACGTCTCCGGATCGATGCGCGGAGCAAAGCTGGAACAGGCGAAAGCCGCAGGACGCGCGATCCTCGCGTCGCTCGAGCGCGGCGATCGCTTCCGCGTCATCGATTTCTCGACGGACGTTCACTCGTTTCGCGATGGATTCATCGCGGCGACTCCCGAGAACGTTCGCGATGCGCGTCGCTACATCGATGGTCTGCGCGCCGAAGGTTCGACGAACATTTCAGGTGCGCTCGAAGAAGCGCTCGACGTCGACGTTACACCGACGCGTAGCGGCCGCCTCGAACGCATGCCGTTCGTCGTGTTCGTCACTGACGGCGAGCCAACAGTCGGCGAGCGCAATCCAGACCTGATCGCCGCGATGGCCGCTCGTCTGCGAAATGAGGCGCGCGTGTTCACGTTCGGGGTCGGCGCCGAGATTCACGCAGGACTGATCGAGCAGCTCGCGCTCGAAGGCCGTGGCACCGCGCACTTCGTGAGCGGCA
>CBQVAZ010000808.1:0-1897 GCA_967720205.1 uncultured Gemmatimonadaceae bacterium
CGATGACAGTCGACGACATGATGGAGATCAAGAACGTCGGCGGCGTCGCGATCTCGCCTAACGGGAAGCAAGTCCTTTATGGCGTTTCCGGCTGGGAGCACCCGGCCGCAAAGGACACGAGCCGCGGCGATCGTCACGAGATGCGCTCGCACGTCTTCATCGTCTCGGCCGAAGGCGGCGACGCTCGGCAACTCACGTTTGGCGAGCGGGGCGAATCGAATCCGCAGTGGTCGCCGGATGGTCGCTTCATCTCGTTCACGGCCGCTCGCGGCAGCGGAACGGGCGACGATGCGCCGCGCCCGCAACTCTGGCTCATGCGCACCGACGGCGGCGAGGCCTGGCAGCTGACGACAGTGAAGGACGGAGTCGCCGGCTATACATGGTCACCAGACGGATCGAAGATCGCGTTCTTCTCGACCGATTCGTTGACGCGTGATCAAGACGCGAAGATCAAGCGGCGCGACGATCCCAAGCCGTTCGAGGGTGACATGCGCATGACGCATATGTGGGTCGTCGATGTCGCGTCGAAACAGGCCAACAAAATCACGAGCGGCGACTTCACTGCGACTGGAGAGCGGAACTGGTCCCCTGATGGGACGCGCATAACGATTCTCACTCGGCCGACCACACTCATCCGCGACGAACGTCGCGAAGCGCTCATCGTCACAATCGCCAGCAAAACCACGGAGAAGATTGTCACTCCGGCGAGCATGACGATTCAGAGCACGCCGACATGGTCGCCAGATGGAAAGACGCTCGCGTTCGGCGCCTTCAACGAGGAGTGGAAGGCCAACAGTGACGGGATGTACCCGCGCACGCTGCGAAACACTCAGCTCATTCTGTACGACGTGGCAGCCAAGACAGCCAAGAACGTCGGCAACGCACAATTCGATTACTCGGTCAACGGCATACGTTGGTACAAGGACGGCTCGAAGATTTTCGTCGCGACGCAGGACCACGTGTATACGGCGTCGTTCAGCTACGATGTGGCGGCCAACAAATACACGCCGATCGCCAAGGGGACGATGATGCGCGCGCCATCGTTCTCGAAGGATGAAAGCGTCGTCGCGTTCGCGATGGATTCGCCGAAGTCGCCAGCCGACGTGTATGTCAGCGATGCAACCTTCGCCAATCCGCGGAAGCTCACGAACGTGAATCCACAGATCGCCGGCTTCGCGTTAGGCGAGACCGAGGTCGTGACCTGGAAGAGTAACGACGGCTGGACTGTCGAAGGCATTCTGCTCAAGCCGGTTGGGTATCAACAGGGTCAGCGTTATCCGCTGAAGGTTGACGTGCACGGCGGTCCGACGGGCGCGCACACGAACGGCTTCAAGTCCGGTTGGGGTTCGCCGGGTCAGTTCTACGCCGGCCAGGGATGGGCGGTGCTATACCCGAATCCGCGCGGCTCGACGGGCTACGGCGAGAAGTTCATGCGCGGCAACATCAAGGATTGGGGCGGCGGCGACTTCAGAGACATCATGAGCGGCGTCGATGAGCTCGTGCGTCGCGGCATCGCCGATTCGACGCGGCTCGCCGTGACAGGATGGAGCTACGGCGGCTACATGACGGGTTGGGTCGTGTCGCAGACGACCCGTTTCAAGGCGGCGATGATGGGGGCCGGTCTCGTGAACATGGAGAGCATGTATGGCACGACGGACATTCCGGGGTACATCGGAACGTTCTACGACGGCATGCCGCAGCTCGATGGCACCCTAACGAACAAGTCGCTCGAGTTCTATCGCTCGCGATCCGCGGTGCAGTACGCCTCAAAAGTGACGACGCCGTTGCTCATGCTGCACGGCGGCAATGATGAACGTGTGCCGATCGGCCAGCCGATGGAGTATTTCCGCAACCTGAAGGATCGCGGGAAGACGGTGGAGCTGGTGTTCTATCCGCG
>CBQVAZ010000809.1:0-1896 GCA_967720205.1 uncultured Gemmatimonadaceae bacterium
CAGCGGCGCGGACGTGAACGTGACGACGTCGTGCCGTGACTCCAGGTCTTTCATGTCCCACTGAAAGGTCTGCACATCCTCCCAGCGCTGCATCTGCTCGAAGCTCATCCAGTTCGGCGGCGGATCCTTCGGGTCGTACGTGTAGCGCTCGAGTGGCTCGTCGCCTAACGGCTCCTGCCGATCCAAGCGGCCGGCGACAAAGAGACGGTTGGCACGGCCGTCGCCGTGGAAATACCACGTCTGCTGCGTGACTTCGGTTGGCGGCCACGCCGTCGCGCTGCGCCAGCGATTGTCACCGAGCACGAAGTACTCGACGCGCGGAGCGGAAACGCCGTTATCAATTCCTTTGAGATGGTAGTCGTACCAGCGCTGTTTGATCAGCCAGACGTCGTCGCGTAGCGCGTCGAGTCCGTAGCTGTAGCCATTCAGCATACGGTCGCTGTTATATCCATGCTTCCAGGGACCGAGCACGAGTCGCTGCGGCGCTTTGCCGATGCGCTGCATCAGCGCCCAGTTGCTCATCGTGCCTGGGAGATCGTCGTCGAACCACCCGCTGATCTGCAGCGTGGCCAGCTCCGGTCGGATCGCTGCGTGGTGCCAATCCTGGCGCTTCCAGTACGCGGCGTTCGTCGCGTTGAGCACTAGCAGATCCCAATTGGGGATGTTGCGACCAGTCGCGAAGTCATCGAGGTCGATCAGCGGCCGATGCGCCAGCACGTCGGTCCACGTGCGCGTGGGCAACAGCGGCTGGTTGTGCATGAAAAACGTGTAGTACGCCATCCCGACAAGTATTCCACCGCCGACGTACGGCTGGTCGGCAAACGCGGTGCCCATGGACGATTCAGGGACGAGGCACTTGAGCGCAGGGTTCCCGGACATCGCTGCCGTCCACTGCGTGTAGGCGACGTACGATCCACCCTGCATGCAGATCTTCCCGTCCGACCAGGGCTGCTTGGTGATCCAGTCGAGCGCTGCCTGACCGTCGTTAGGCTCATTCACCATCAATTCGAGAGGGCCTTCTGACAGGCCCGCTGGATCTCCGAAGGATGTCCCGCGCGCCGCTTGCAGCACGACGGCGAATCCACGAGCGGCGTAGTGCCAGAATCCGCCGATGAGTCCCGAGATGCCGTAGGGAGTGCGCACAAAGATAGTGGGGAACTTTTCCCCGGCTTCCGCGCTCGGAAGGTAGACAAGCGTCGCCAGGCGAATGCCATCCGGCATCGGCACCATTTGCTTGCCTAACGCGCGGTAGCCGAACTTGGCCGGCGATATGTCGCGCGCCATCCATGCGCCAACTGTAGTGAGCGCTTCATAGCCCCTTCGTACCAGCACGACGTCGCCCGGCGGATCGATCGCCGCGATGAGCGCGTTGTCCGCTCCGACGATGATGTCCATCGGCCGCGACGTATCGCGTCTGTTCCAACGCACCGCTTTGTGCGTCACGCCGTCAACTGTGATCGCGAGCTCACGCGCCCGTTCGTACACAGAAGAGCGATCGGGCCAGCCGATCAAATCATGCGCGCTCCAGTCGACGCGAGCGATGCTGGCGATGTTCGCTGCCACATTCCTGATGGCGCCAGGCAGTCGGAACGATGTGTCGCTTTGGATTGACTGGTCCGTGGCACTGTGGGTGCTCGACCATGTGTTGGCCGCTCTGTCTTTCGTGCGGATCGTGTACGTGTGCGCCCTGTCGGAACCGCGAACGGTAAGCTCCGCGACGTGAACGCCCACGGCATAGACGTCGTATCGCGTGGGCGGCGCTTGGGCGACGACCGCCGAGTTTGCGGCGACGGCAATTGCAGCCGCGCTCAGACGGTGTGCCCAGAGCCGAAGCATAGGAGACGGCATTGGAAGGCACACAATGCTACTGATTTGCGCGTCGGTCAGCTAGACAAC
>CBQVAZ010000810.1:0-1894 GCA_967720205.1 uncultured Gemmatimonadaceae bacterium
CAGCTGGACGCCCGCTACGCCGCCGCGCGCGGCTACGTCGACGCCATTCTGTACCCCGAGGACACGCGCGAGGTGCTCGCCATGGCGCTGCGCACTTCGCTGCATAACAAAGGGCCGCACATTGGGGCGTTCGTGCTGCCGCCACAGCCGGAGCCAGTCTCTTGAAGGACGTCGTTAGGGTAGCCGCTGGACAGGGCTTTTGGGGCGATTGGCTCGAGGCGCCCCGCCGTCAAGTCGAAGGCGGACCGGTCGACTACCTCATGCTCGACTATCTCGCCGAAGTCACGATGTCCATTCTGCAAAAGCAGAAGGCGCGCGATCCGGCATTCGGATATGCTCGTGACTTCATCGGCGCGGTGGATTCAGTGCTCCCAGCCGTCACCGAGCGCGGCGTGCGCGTCGTGGCGAATGCCGGTGGTGTGAATCCGACAGCCTGTGCGCGCGCGATTCTCAGACTCGCCGACCACCGGGGCGCGCGCGGCAAGGTCACACTCGGCGTCGTCACAGGTGACGATCTGTTGACGCGACTAGACGCGCTCATCGCGGACGGACACGAGCTGCGCAACATGGATACTGGCGAGCCGCTCAGCACCGTGCGCGACCGCGTGCTTTCAGCGAACGCATACTTAGGCTCGGAGCCGATCGTTGAAGCGTTAGGCCAGGGCGCGCAGATCGTCATTACGGGCCGCTCGACTGACACCGCTCTCACGATGGCACCGCTGCGCTTCGAGTTCGGCTGGCGCAGCGACGATTGGGCCCGCTTGGCCGCGGGTATCGTGGCGGGGCACATCATTGAATGTGGCGCGCAGTGCAGCGGAGGTAATTGCTTGTACGATTGGGAAAGCATCCCCGATCTCGCCAACGTCGGCTATCCCATCGTCGAGGGGCGCGCGGACGGGACGTTCGACATCGTGAAGCACCCAGGCACGGGGGGGCGCATCTCCGTGCCTTCGGTGAGCGAGCAGCTCGTGTACGAAATGGGCGATCCGCGCTCGTACATAACGCCTGACGTGGTGGCGGACTTCACGACGATTCGACTCGAGCAGGCGGGGAGCGACCGTGTGCGGGTGACTGGCATCGAGGGACGTCCGCCGACGGACAAGCTCAAAGTCTCGATCGCCTATCGAGCTGGATTCAAGGCTGTTGGAACGCTCGTATACGCGTGGCCAGACGCGCTGGCCAAGGCGCAACTCGCAGATCGAGTGCTGCGCGAACGGCTCGACCGGTTAGGCCTAACGTTCGACAAAGTGCTCTCCGAGTTCGTCGGCGCGTCGGCGTGCCACGGCCCGCTGGTGAGTGAGCCCTGCGATCACGCGGAAGTGCAACTGCGCATCGGCGTGCGCTCGGAAGACGAAGCCGCGGTCGAACGCTTTACGCGCGAGCTTGCACCGCTCGTGCTCAACGGCCCGCCGAGCGTGACGGGCTTCGCCGGTGGCCGACCGAAGGTCGAAGAGATCGTGGCTTATTGGCCGGCGCTGGTCGACAAGACTGTCGTTAGGCCCGCCGTGGAGGTCATGGCGTGAAGGTCCAGCTCGTTCGTCTCGCGCACGCGCGCTCGGGAGACAAGGGTGATACCGCCAACGTCGGGGTGATCGCTCTAAGACCTGACTGGTATCCGCTGCTCGTCCGCGAGCTCACGGTGGAGCGCGTGACACAGCATTTCACCGGAATGATCACGGGTCCCGTCGAGCGTTTCGAGCTGCCTAACTTGAACGCGCTCAACTTCCTCTTGCACGGCGCGCTCGATGGCGGGGGGACGCTGTCGCTTAAGACCGATGCGCAGGGGAAGGTTTTCTCTACCGCGTTGCTCCGGATGGTCCTTGACCTGCCGGAGGATGAAGTGCAGGCGCTCAAGTAAGGACCGCTCGGCACGCATTCAGCTGCGGTCAGCCGT
>CBQVAZ010000811.1:0-1886 GCA_967720205.1 uncultured Gemmatimonadaceae bacterium
CGTTAGGCCGGGCGCGCTGTGGACGTCGGTACCGATCGGCGCGTTAGGTTACGGTTTGACGTTCTTGCTGCTTGCCCGGGTCAGCGGGTTCGCTCGTCAGGCGACGCGACGCACCAGCTGAGGCGCCGCCAAGCGCGCGCGGTGCTTTTCAAGCGCAACTACCGCCATGCCGTAGAGAACGGCGACGTTGACGTACGTGTACGGCGTGTGGTTCCACGAGCCGAAGATGCCGGCCACGGCGAACGCCATCATGCCCAGCTGCGCAAAAAACAGCTGTCGCTCGCCATCAGGATCCGTCTGTTTGATCGTTTTTCTTGCGCGTGACGCCGTGCGCAGCGTCGTGATGAAGATCGCGATCCAGAACGTGAATCCAGGTATGCCGGTTTCAGCGAGCGCTGTGATATACGAGCTGTGCGCGTCACGTTTTCCGCGGGCGGTCGGTTTGAACTCGCCACGGTTCCGGTACACATAATCCCAGTGAAGATACGAATAGGCGCCGAGGCCGACGCCGGTGAGCGGATGGTCGCGCGACATCTTCGCCCCAACTTTCCAGATCTCGAAGCGTTGTTCCGCCGAGCCTTGGTCATCGGCTTCCTGGAGCTGGCCCGACGATGTAGCGCTGCTGATTGCGCGAAGTCGCGACCAGACGCCACTCGGCGCGAAAAGCACTACGACGGCAACTATCCCAATCACGGCTGGGAGCATTCGCATCCGGCGCTTTTGGCGCGCGAGCGTCCACGCGCCGAAGAATCCGAGCGCGAGGAGTCCGCCGCGGGATTGCGTCATGAATGCGATAAGCGATATGAGCGCGATGCCGGCAAGCGCAGCGTAGCGGACGAACTTGTGTCGCTCAGTGTAGAGGACTCCCACCGCTAACCCGAGCGGAAACAGGAGCAGCGCAATGAGGTCGTTTGGATTGGCGAACATGCCATTCCATGCAATTCGCCCGAGCTCTGCGGCGTGATAGATGAATTGGTTGAAGATCGCGCCGCGAACCGGATACATCCCGTACGCCGCGAGGCTGAGGAAAATGTAGAACCTCAGGCGTGATCGTTCGGTGAGCACGTTCATCGCGACGAGGAAGATGAGACCCACCCGCCCGATGACTATCAGCTCTTCTTTGACAACAGGGTACACCACCGACAACGGCGCCATCGCGACGGCATAGACGTAGTAGCCGATGAAGCAGACGAGCGGCACCGGGTAGCGTATACGCTCGCGTCCGAGGATGAGGCCCAGCAGCGCGACGATCATAGACGCCTGTCCAATCGGCGCCACGTACGTGATGACGGCGATGGAATAGCAACAGAACCCGACGAACGCGAGGTTCCATTTCACGTTTTTCCAGGGCCACACGAATGTGCTCGGTGCGGCACTGGCCATCGGCTGGCTCGTTAGGCGCTGCGCTGTGGGCAACGCTGCGACCGGCGCCGCAACGGGAGCAGGTGCCGCATAACCACGTGACGATCGCCAGCCGCGCGAAATCGCTCTCAGAGACTACTCCTTGGTGGGCTTTAGTACTCCGGCGGCGCGCGCCAAGAGCCAAACCTGGGTTGCAAGCTGCGGACCTAAGTAGGCCGAAGACAAGCGTTGGTGCAGCCCTCACGCAAAAAACGGGGCCGGCGATTGACGCACAGTGCCGCCCAAAAGTAGCGGCGGAAACGGGCCTGTTCCGGGACGTGACAGCAGTCGGGTAGAGCGAAAAAAGAATGCTCGACGGGCTGCCATTTCACACATGGTTTTGGTGATTTAAGTCATGCTCTTTGAGAGAGCTAAGTTAGTTATTACCAACATGATACGCTGTTACGAGCTCCGCAGTACCGCGTCTTATGGGCGTCGCGAGAGTGACTCGCTCGCGCCCTCCCGATCCGGGAGGACAACCGAAA
>CBQVAZ010000812.1:0-1878 GCA_967720205.1 uncultured Gemmatimonadaceae bacterium
GAATCCGTTTTCGGCGGCGCAAACGCTTGCCGCGGACCACGTGGTGGACCCAGAAGTTCCGGCATCGACGGTGCAATCGGTCGTGCACTACATCCGCACGCTCGCGCCACCGCATCCAGCAGCTGACAACGGCGCCGTGGCCGATGGTCGCACACATTTCGATCGCATCGGCTGCTCGCGATGCCATGTCACCGCGTTTACGACTGGGCCGAGCGTCGTCGCTGCGCTCAGTGGAAAGCGCGTCGAGTTGTATTCGGATCTGCTGTTGCACGACATGGGTGACGAGTTGGCCGATGGTCGGCCCGACGGTTTGGCGACTGGGCGTGAGTGGAAGACGCCGCCGCTCTGGGGGCTGCGGCTCATGCGCGGTTTCTTGAACGGTGACGCCTTCCTGATGCATGACGGACGAGCGAGTACGGTCGATGAGGCGATCCGCATGCACGGTGGTGAAGGTAAGGCGGCCCGGGATGCGTACGTTGCTCTCCCAGCGGAACAGCGCGCCGCTCTGCTCAAGTTCGTCGAAACGCGATGAGCGTTAGGTATCGCAACAGCGGCGAGCTGCGGCGCCGCGAGTTCTTTGGGCTGTGCGCGTGCGTGGCAGCCGGCTCCGTGCTCAGTGCCTGCGCGAGTGTACTCGTCAGGCAGGTGCCGGTCTCTAATGGCCGAGTGGAACTGCCGCTCGTACAGTATCCCGAGTTGAGCCAGGCCGGCGCGGCGCTGCAGATACTGCCCGAAGGCCAGACGCAGCCGCTGATCGTGATCGTCGACGCCGACGGCAAGCACAGCGTCATTTCGTCCGAGTGCACGCACAAGGGATGCACGGTGGAAGTGCAGGGCGAGCGCATTGTGTGTCCTTGTCACGGCTCGACGTACGATCGCAAGGGCGACGTGCTCAAAGGGCCGGCTCAGCGCTCGCTTCGGCGCTATCCGTCGCGCCTGACGAGTGACGGCGTGTTGATCATCGAGCTCTCGTCATGACGCACTTATTCGTTGCGCGCCTCATAGGCATCGTTGGCGTGTCGGCGTTCTTTGCTGAGGGCGCGCTGGCGCAGCGCGACACGACGCGTGCGCGCCGTGATACTGCGGTTGTGGATACGGGGCGACCATTCGTTCGTGGAGGGGCCTACGACAAGCCGTTCCAGACGCGACTCCTCGGTCGCACGGCGATAGGCGGCTACGCCGAGGCGCACGTGCGCTACCAGCGCGTGGATGGCATCAACGACGACTCCGGATTCGAGGCGAAGCGCTTCAACATCTTCGCGGCGACTCGCGTGAGCGATTTCGTGCGCATGGCGGCCGAGTTGGAGTTCGAGGACGGCGCGGAGGAGATCAAGCTCGAGTTCGCGGCTATCGACGTGAGAGTGCATCCGTCGTTCACCATTCGCGGCGGCATGATCCTGTCTCCGTTAGGCAAGTTCAACCTGTCGCATGACTCACCGCTCAACGAGTTCACGGACCGACCCATCGTCTCGACGGAGCTGCTCGGCGTGGCGCTCTCGGAGCCAGGACTCGGCGCGCTCGGTCAGTTCTCGTTAGGTCGCAAGGGACGCTTCACGTACGAGGCGTATGCGACGAACGGCTTTGACGATGGGCTTATTCGCGATGCCGAGGACGGGACGCGCATTCCAATGGGGCGGGGAAATCTGGAAGACAACAACGGGTCGCCCGCTGTCGTTGGGCGTATCGCTTGGAGCCCGCGCATCGCGCACGAGATTGGTTTGTCGGCGCATCACGGCGCGTACAATGTCTTTAACGACGAAGGGGTGCAGGTCGACAAGCGCCGCAATGTGACGATCGGTGTCATCGATGCAGAGTCGGAGCTGTTCGGCGTGCAGGTGCGCGGCGAAGCAGCGTCGGTCAAAGTGGACGTGCCGGTCG
>CBQVAZ010000813.1:0-1876 GCA_967720205.1 uncultured Gemmatimonadaceae bacterium
ACACAATAAAACAACACCAAGCTCTAACTAACTAAAGAGTAAGGCCTTCAGCGCGGGCTGTCCCTGGCTCCACGCAAGTGCCGGCTGGGGAATCGTCCGGCCGTGAAGGTTATACGCACGCCCGGAGCGGGTTTGGTACTTCGTAGGTGCCACGAACGAGACTGAGATGGCGCGTCTAATCGCCGGCATCGGACTGGCGGCATGTATGGCGTGTGTTGCATCGCCGCTCGAGCGTCCGCTCGTAGGGTTGGATCCACGTCCGCTGCCAGGGGCAGAGCGCACACTTCGCATCCGGAGCACGACCTATTGGCGCTTGGGGCCAGTTCTCGTTCTCGAAGCACGCCGCTCGAAAGTCTCCGGTGAGTTCGTTGATTTCAACGACGAGACATTTTCCGATACGACACCGGAGGCTCGCCGTTGGGACCGCGATTGGATCGAATGGGCAAGCAAACGATACGGTTGCGAGGTGCGGCGGGTCGGCGCGGTCCAAGTCTGTCGCTCTCCGTTCCGCCGAGGCAAGCCAGATTGGGCCGAGGTGATGCGCAAGTTCGAGACACTACTTGCTAGCGCTCCGCCGCCAGGTACCCCTCCCAAGAACGTCGTATGCACGGACGGGAGTGGTTGGGAGCTCCAGTACCGCACGAGCGCGGGGCGTCGCACTGAAGAAACCACGCATTGCTGGGCGGTCGAACCGGAGCGACGTACGTTCGAAGCGGCGATTGATACGCTCTTCATCCGTGTAATGCTGCAAGCCGAAGTTGCCGAACGGCCTCGGGCGGATACCGCCCAATCGTCAGGCGTGCTCCCGCGCGGCGGCGTTAGGCGCATTTCGTATGATGTGTCACAGATAAATTGGCGTTAGGTATTGCGAGGTGCTGTATGTGGAAGCACGCTGAATCCAGCCTGGCCATCGTTGGGTGTATCACCCTCGTCGCGCTCTCGTGCGAGCGGAGTCTCGGACCGCGGCGCAGCCGCGTGGCTGAATTGCGACAGCTTGCGGCAGCTGGCGTCAGGTCGTTTACCGGCCGCGTGCGAGCGCTCGACGCCTCGCAGCCGTGCTGGCGCGCGCCAACCGGTCTCGCGGGCATTCGCGTCGAGGTCGGGTTATGGGATGGAAATCCAGCCTTCTATCGCGATACGGTTACGAAGGAGGTGCCGGCGACGCTCAAGGAGCCTCGTTTTGAGGTGATCGCTTACACCATCACGGACAGCGATGGGCGATTTCGTTTCGATGGGCTGCCACGCCGCGTACCATTCGCGCTTCGCGCGATCCCACCGTCGCGTAGTGCATGGCGGCTGGCCTACGGAGTCTCGTTGTTCGGAATTCCAACCGAAGGGGACTATCCTGATTTTCCGACTATCTGCCTTCCCGCCCGCTGAGCGCAACGGCGTTCGCTATTGTGGTGTTGCGGAAGGCGACCACGACGCACGAGAGATCTGACCGGACAGGATATGGATTGCAGAACCAAATCAGTCGCGACCGCGATGGCCTGTCTCCTCGGTCTGCAGCTTGGATCGACGACGCTCTCGGCTCAGGCCACCGTCGATCTCGATAACAGATATTCGAACGTCGGCGTGATCATGGTCTGGCGCGTCGATGACGCCGGCAAGCCCGTGGAGTTGCGGGGATTCGCCAGCGGCACGCTGATCCGCGATCGCGTGATGCTGACTGCGGGTCACTTCACCGCTCCGATGAAAGCACTCGGCGCATTGCCGCCGACCATTCGAATCTTTGCGAGCTTCAGTCCTAACGATGCCAAGGATCCAAAGACGTGGATTCCTGTCGTCCGAGCAGCGACGCATCCGTCGATGCCGCTGTGCCCGCCGCCACCTCAATGCGACCCGACCGACGAGATACTCGTCGCGCCGCTCGAGC
>CBQVAZ010000814.1:0-1874 GCA_967720205.1 uncultured Gemmatimonadaceae bacterium
TCACGGTTCCATACCACGGTGCAAGCCGCCAAGGCCGGATACGCCCTAGGCTCACCCTGCGTGTCGCATCCCACGTTAGGCGCGATGGGATTCCACTGGGTGAACGGGGCGCTCGTGGATCCAGTCTTCAACCCGCGCGAGCCCGAAGCACTAGTCTATGGCCCAGACGGGAAGCTTGGAGCCGTCGAGTACATCGTGATCAACGTGGGACAGCCCGCGCCGACCTTTGCAGGTCACCCGTTCGACGTTGGCGGCACACCGGTTCCCGTTGCGCACTGGAGTCTGCACGTGTGGACGCACAATGCGAACCCGAGCGGGATCTTCTCGCCCTGGAATCCCGCGGTAAGCTGCCCTTAGCGTTTCAAGCGCCACAAGACAAGGAGTTAGAGGCGTTGGCGGGCGCCCTTGAGGGCGCCCGCATTATCTTGCTGCGCCCCTCCAACCTCAGACCTCCGACTTCCACTTAAGTGAGCATTCAGAACGACCGCTGGATCACGGAGATGGCGACGAAGCACGGCATGATCGAGCCATTCGAGTCGAGCCAGGTGCGTGATGGAGTGATCTCATTCGGCGTCTCGTCGTTCGGCTACGACATGCGAGTGGCGCCAGAGTTCAGGATCTTCACCAACGTTTTGAGCTCGATCGTCGATCCTAAAGCGTTCGATCCGAGATCATTCGTGGAGTTCGAGGGACCTGTGTGCATCGTGCCGCCCAACTCGTTCGCGCTGGCGCGATCTGTCGAGTACTTCCGCATCCCGCGCGACGTGGTGACGATCACCGTCGGCAAGTCGACCTACGCCCGCTGCGGCATCATCACGAACGTGACGCCCTTCGAGCCGGAGTGGGAAGGACACGTCACTCTGGAGATTTCGAATACGACTCCCCTCCCGGCCAAGATCTACGCGAATGAAGGGATCGCGCAGGTGCTGTTCTTCAGGGGAGAGCCGCCTCTCGTCTCCTATCGCGACAAGAAAGGGAAATATCAGGGCCAGCGAGGCGTGACGTTGCCCAAGCTCTGATGGTTGGTCAGGTATTGTGATGGCCTTCCGTTGCCACCTGCCGCTTGCACTCGCGCTCGCGTGGGTCATGGCGTGCAAAGGCGACGGGCCGAGTGCACCCGCCACGCCGCCGGCGCTCTCGGTCACGAGCACTCCGGCGACGGCGCGCGCGACAATCGCGATTGCACCTGGCGTCGTCGTTAGGGTGGAGCCGGCGAGTTTCTCTGGATCGATCACGGCCGCGATCGATAGCGGCACCGGCACGCTGCAAGGGACGACGAGCGTGCAAGCCTCGAAAGGAAGCGCGACATTCTCGGATCTGCGCATCGCCGGCGTCGGCCGCTTCGTCCTGCGATTCTCGACCGCAGGTGCGCCGGACGTACGCAGCGGTCCCATTCTCGTCTCGCCGGATTCGGGGAGCCGGATGGTCGTACGAACGGCGATCTCTCCGAACGTGGTCAGCGGGACGACATTCGCGAGTCAGCCGGTGATCGAGATTCGCTCGCCTAACGGGACGGTGCTCACATACCCCGTTCTCGTCCAAGCGACGCTGGTGCGCGGCAACGGCGTTCTTACCGGATCGACAACGGCGACATCCAACGCCGGCGCCGCGGCCTTCAGCGGACTCGGCGCCGAAGGCTTCAATACGGCGACAGTACGCTTCTCGGCGTTTGGATTTCCAAGCATCGACGCCGGCATCACCATTCAGATCTTCGGGTTGTACGTGCGCCCGCGCCTGGCGAACGATCGCGATACAGTGACAGTCGCGCGCGACACACCGGTCGACGTAGCAATTCGCTTCGTCACGGGGCCTAACGACGTAGTAGGCAGCGCGCGCTTCGACGTGGTGTGGGATCCGCGCATGCTCACGCTGAT
>CBQVAZ010000815.1:0-1873 GCA_967720205.1 uncultured Gemmatimonadaceae bacterium
CGACGGGTGGGCGGCACGACGACCTAACGAGCGGCATCTCGGCGAACGACGTGCCACACCGACTCATCGTTGCCGGCACCTATGTCGCGCCATGGTCGCGAGCCCGATCAGAGCTGTCTTTCTATTATGTGGGTGAGTCGGGGAGGCCGTTCACGTACATCGCCTTCGGCGCGCTCGGCCGCGGCGATCTCAACGCAGACGGCTCCAACGCCAACGATCCGATCTACGTGCCACGCAACGCCCTGGACGCATCGGAGATGCGCTTCAGCGGAATTTCCGACAGCGCGGGAGCCGACAACTCAGCGGCCGCCCAGGCGAATCGCGAGCGCGGGCAGCGGAATGCATTCGACGAGTTCGTTAGGCGCACGTCGTGCCTGCGACGCCAACGCGGACAGATCATGCAGCGCAACAGCTGCCGTGAGCCGTGGACCAATACCATGATCGCGTCGCTTCGGCAGGCGATCCCTGTTGGACGGCGCACGGTCGAAGTGCAGCTCGATGTCTTCAATGTGCTCAACCTTGTGAACAGCGATTGGGGGCTGCGCCGCGAAGCGGCGCCTGCCCTCCTGGAGCACGTCGGTCAGATGGCCGAAACCGCGCAGACCTCGCGGCCGGTCTTTCGCTACGATACCATCCGTCAGCCGTGGACTCAGCCTAACGAATCGGCGTTCCAGCTGCAGCTCGCGCTTCGCTATCGCTTCTGAAGTCCGAGTCGCTGACGAAATCGGTCGAAGCGAGGGTCACGTCGTAGATCGTCCACCACGGTGTGCATGTGGCTGAGCTCAAGAGATCGATCATCCAGCGCCTTGTCCAGCCACACGAACGCTTGATCGTTCTCGCCAAGGCCGGCGTACACCGTCGCGACCTCGAACGCGCCCCCGCTGATGCGGCTCGAGCGATCAAGCATAGCAGTCAGTACCCGCCGCGCCTCGTCCGTGCGGCTCGCGCGGGCGAGCAGGAAGCCAAGAAGCGCCTGCCCGCGCGGCCCCGCGTTCGACGCGATCCGCTGCATTTGAACGACCGCCTCCGGCCACATCCGCTTGCGAGCGTAGCACTGCGCGGCAATGGTGCCGGCGCGTAGCAGCGGTGGGCGGAGAGATCTGAGTTTGCCGAGCTGCGCGAGCGCTTCGTCGCAGCGGTCGTTCGCGAGCAACGCGTGCGCAAGCTCGGCGTTGGCTGATGGTGACAGCGGATCCAGCTCCAGAGCGCGTTTGGCTTCTGCGAGAGCGTCGGCCGGTCGCTCAGACACGACGTAGAGCAGCACCAGCCACTCGTGAAATCGAGCGTTCATCGGCTCGAGTGCCACGGCCCGCTGCAACTCCATCTCGGCTGATGCCAGCTCGTAGTTGTTTCGCCTAACGTTTCCCAGCGTCGCATGCGCTTCTGCGGAGGAGTCATCCAGAGCGACTGCCTTGAGCGCCGCCTGTTCAGCGAGCGCCAATCGGTCGCGGCGTGACATTTGTGTGTCATTGCCGCCGCTGACCCTGACATGCATGCGCGCGAGGCCGGCGTACGCGCCGGAGTAGTGCGAATCCAGTGCAATGGCTTGACTGAAATACGCCAATCCTGCGCGCGCCCCGCTGTCAGAACGGATCAGCAGAGGATCGATGCCGCGAAGGTACAACTCGTACGCGGCGATGTTGTTCGTCGAGCCGTGCTTGATGCGTGCGAGCGTGGTCTCGCCTAACCGCAGGTTGAGCTCTCGCGCTATCGCGCCAGCAATCTCGCTCTGGAGTGAGAAGATGTCTCTAAGCTCGCGATCGTACGTCTCCGACCAGCGCGTGGAACCGTCGCGCGCGTCGACGAGCCGGATCTGAACGCGAAGCTGTGAACCAATTTTCTGAACGCCACCCTCGAGGATGTTCGACACCCC
>CBQVAZ010000816.1:0-1873 GCA_967720205.1 uncultured Gemmatimonadaceae bacterium
ATCGCCAGCTTGCCGCGGAGAGAGCCGGCAACTGTCTCAGCCATCGTTCCAGTGTACGCCAGTGTTTCCCAAGAGCGAGGGGCGTAACGAAAGCGATGAACAGCGATGCCGTCCAGAACACTATGCGCTGCAAGGCCGGCGGCAGCCGGAGCTACGACATCAACGAGGATGTCGTGGGACTGGAGTGCCTGCGCGAGGGTAAGCAAAAACGACCCTGCCGCATCGCCTGAATAGCGCGGGTACGAATGCGTGAGAAAGACGACGCGGAGCGGCGTGGACGTCGCGTGCGCGGCTATGACTCCGATGGAGGAGTTGTCGAATTGCGCAGCGCATCCAGCTGCCGCTGCATCTCGCGGATCTGGGCGCGCTGCCCGGCGATCTGTTCACCCAAGAGGCCGGTCGCAACGAAAACAGAGCCTAACACGAGGCAGGTTTCCACCAGCGTGAGCAGCGGACGGTAGCCAACGCCGCCGAAGAGGCGCACAGCCACGGCTGCGAGCCCGATGAGCACACCAAGCGCGAAGAGACCGGCACCTAACGAGCCGAAAAACAATAACGGCTTGCGTCCAAAGCGTAGCTCAAACCAAACTGACAGCATGTCGAGCACGCCGACCGGGATCCGCGAGATACCGAACTTGGATTTCCCTGCATGGCGCGGATACAGCTGCACTGGAATCTCCTGCACGGAGTATCCCTCGGCCGCAGCGATCGCGATCATGTATCGGTGCCAATCGGGACGGATCGGAATGATGTCCATGATCTCGCGGCGATATGCTTTCACCGAGTTGAGGTCGCGGACCGGCAGGTTAAAGAGTGCCCGACTCAGTTGGTTGTACACGCGCGATACGAACGCCTTCTCGTAGACGCCTTGCTTACGGCCGGTGACCATATCGGCGTCGCCGGTCAGGATAGGCGCTACGAGACGCGGGATATCGAGGGGCTGGTACTGCAGATCGGCCGGATAGAAGACGAGCACCTCGCCGTGCGCGTGCAACGCTCCGGTGCGCAGCGCATCGGCGATGCCCCGCTGCCGACGATGCCTAACGAGCTGCAGGAAGTCGTACCGTTTCGATAGCGACTTGAGGACGTTCCACGTCTCGTCAGTGGAGCCGTCGTCAATGACGATGACCTCATAGCGCGTGCGCGGGTCCAGCGTCTCAAACGCAGTCGCTGCCTGCTCCAGGAAGAGAGGCAGGTTCTCGGCCTCGTCTTTTGCTGGAACCAGGACAGAAACGTCAACGGCTCCGCGACTCGCAGAGCCAACCACAGCAGCCACCTCCGCCGGCGTTACGACGCCGAAGGAAGAGCGCGTCGGCGGCGGATGCGTGGCCATCGTCTAGACGCGCTTGCGCATCCGCGCCGAGAGCACGCCTAACTGGTCGCGGTACTTGGCGACGGTGCGACGCGCGATGTTCACGCCGCTCTCGCGCAGCACGTTGACGATCGCCTGATCTGTCAGCGGATTCTTGGGGTCTTCGCTCTCGACCAGCTTCTGGATCTGATCTTTAATCCCCCTGGCCGACACGTCTTCGCCACCCGTCGTGGACAAGCCTGACGAGAAGAAGAACTTGAGCGGAAGGACGCCGCGCGGGGTCTGCACGAATTTCTCATTCGTCACGCGACTCACTGTCGACTCGTGCATGCTCACGACTTCGGCGACTTCGCGCAGCGTGAGGGGCTTGAGGTGTTGAACGCCCTTCTCGAAGAAGTCCTTTTGCCGCTCGACGATGTAATTCATGACCTTGAGCATCGTCTGGCGACGCTGCTCGATCGCCTGAATCATCCAGTTCGCTGAATTGAGCTTGGAGGCGATGAACTCCTTGTTGTCGCCTTCGAACTTCTTCTTGTCGCGCGCGATCTCTTGATAGGCACG
>CBQVAZ010000817.1:0-1871 GCA_967720205.1 uncultured Gemmatimonadaceae bacterium
GAGGATGACGCCGTTCTGACCGACGGCGAAAGAAAGCCCTGTCGTGGAGTCGCTCCACGCGCCTAACAAGGAGACGTCGGTGATTCCCTGCTGTTCAATGGAGAAGGTCGCTGCCGCGGGACTGTTCGTCACGACGCGGACTTGGGAAGTCGCCGACAGACCAGCGCCCGAGGCACTGATGCGAGCTTCGCCGGCAGCGACGGCAGTCACACGGCCGGCCTGCGTCACCGAGGCGACGCCAGCATTGTTCGTCGACCATGAGACCGCGATGCCGCTGACGCTGCGGCCGGCGCTGTCGAGCGCGAGGGCCGTCATGTCGAGCGACTTGCCGGCGGGCATCCACGCAGTCGCCGGGACGACGCCGAATGTGGCTACCCGGCGATCGCGTGCTCCGGGACCCGAAGGGTCGTCACCGCAAGCGATGAGAAAGCCGAGGAGCGCAGCAATGGCCGCGCTCTGCCTAACGTAAGCCGGACTAAGTACCGGGCGTGCGCGCAGTGACCACTTGAATGACGCCCTGCGGGTGGCCATTGCCCCATCTGATCTGCGCCTGCGCGGCCGTGTGATATCGAATCTCAAAGATCTCAGTAACCGGAATATCGCGCAGGAAGCTGATGCCCCCCATGCGCTGGTTGTCGACGTAAACGAGCGGCTCGCGAATGTCATTGCCGCGGATCGTCACCTTCCCCCGCTCGCGCAGCATGTTTGGCCGCAGGATCCGGATCGCGTCGTACGCATTGAGCGCCTGCGACTTCGTGATCTCGACCCGCGTGATTGCGTCGCTCGCTGAGGAAGACGGCGCGATCCCCGTTCTTGGTGTGCACGCGACGGATGTCAGGGAGGCTAACAGGAGCGTCGCGAAGGACCCGCTGCCGCGGGAACGCCAACCGACGGAAAGACGCATTGGCCAGCTCCTCGATCAGTCCGTTCGCAGCCTACCGTTCACCCGTACGACGCGCAAGCAGACAGGGTGAAACACACTCTGGGCGCTCCTGTTCCTCAGACCTTGTGGTACGCCACCCGCGCCGCCTCTCGCTTATCCTCAGCAGTGTAGATCTCGAAGTCGGAGAAGAAGCCAGCGGCTTCGCTTTTAAGGATGCGCAGCACCGCGATTCCCATGCGGCGGATCTCGAGCTCTGCGCCCTCGCTGCAGCGGAGCTCGAGCATCGTGCGCCAAGCGCGCACATTCCCCGTGACGACGATCTTGGTCTCTGTCGAATTCGGTAGGACAGCCCGCGCTGCTTCCCGCGCCATCTTTCGACGATGCTTTTTGTCTGCAATCCACTCGTAGCGCGCCACGAGTTGGGCAACGAGGGAGCCATACGTGGCTAGCGCGGTCTCCATCTGCGTTCGCCAAGCGGCCTCGAGCGCCTCGTCGCCTTGAATCGCCGGCGGCATTACAAACGCCGCGTCCGACTCGTCGACGTAGCGCTGGCTCAGCTGCGAGTACGCGAAACCAGCGCGATGACGGACAAGCTCGTGTGTGAGTGACCGACTCACCCCTTCCAACAGAAGCGAATAGTTGGCGTGCTCGAGGACGCTGCCGTGCTGCTGCATCTTGATGTTCTCGAGGTATTCGCGCGTTGAGCGATTCGCGGGATTACGCTGGCTCATGTAGCACAAGCGCCCTGCGTACTCGGCCAGGCGTTCGCCGTCGGTGCTCTCGCCGAGCCAGTTGACTTTGAGATGCTCGGGTTCGGAAAAGGCTGGCCGTGCGAGGACGGAGATCCGCGGTTCAGTGAAAATCATGCTTTCGAGGTCGGAGGTCTGAGGTCTGAGGTCAGAGGTCAGAGCGGACACTGGAAAGGCCTCGCGTGTTGAGTGGTGCAGTCGGATCCGAACCTAGTCAACTCCATATAGAACGGCACTAG
>CBQVAZ010000818.1:0-1871 GCA_967720205.1 uncultured Gemmatimonadaceae bacterium
GACGTTTCCCCGCAACGCCTCCAAAACGAGCAGCACTTCCTCAGGCTCCAGGACAGTACGGCACACGCTTGGGCCGCTGCGCCATCAGGAACGACGGAAGCCTGCCTAACGCGCGGCCGATTACGCCATCGTACAAAAAACGTAGAGCGGCCCCTGCCTGATTCTGCGTCGAGGCAGCGACGCCAGCCCTCATCGCGAGTGACTCGAGAAACGCGCGCACCTCCGAGGCGCCACACTCCTGCGGGTGACGCATCCCGCAAAACTTCACAAAACGTCGCACCCAAGCGACGTACGTCGTCTCGGTCAGAGGACTCATGTGCCGAGCGCGCATCGCGCGCCGGAGCGTAGCCACCAACGTCGGTCCGGTCACCCACGATGCACGTGCGGAGGCTGGCACCATCACCGTTCTATTTCACGACGTCGCGTTTGAGCTCCACGACGATCACTTCGATCGGCGCCGACGTGTCATTCACGTCCGCGTGCGTCTGACCCGGCGGATCCGCATCCAACCAATACGCCTTGCCGCGCTCCCAATTGTACGTGTTCACAACCTTGCCGTCCTTATCGACGACCTTGAGCTGACCATCGGTCAGGGCGATCAGCGCGCGACCGTGCTCGTGCCTGTGCTGCGTCAACGGCTGCTTCGGCATGATGATCGACTTCCACGTCCGCACGTGATCGTTCTCGAACTGCGGCTCGCGCCGAGTCGGCTGACTCTGTTGCTGCGCCCACGAAGCGCCCGCGGCGAAAGACAGAACACAAAAACCGGTGACGACCAACGGACGCTTCATTTGTACCTCCGACTAGGGGGCAGTGCAGGCCGCCCGTCGCATTGGAAAGTCAAACCCGCGCGTGCTGTTGTTAGGCCCGGGTCCTTCGATCCGCGCAACAATGGAATCCGCGCCGCGCTTGCGATAGATGATCCGCTGCGGAAAGTCGTGCGACAGGTTCTCGAAAACGAGCGAACTGTCAGTGACTTCCTTGGCAGGGAAGGGCGTCTCGTTCTGACCCGACGGCAAAGCGATGTACGTCAGCTTTCCCGCATCGGACTTGATGCGCAGATGCTCGAACTCGCGCACGGCATCGTTCACAACCGTGCGACTCCCGCCGATCATCATGCTGCCGGCGGGCGGCATCCACATCTCCACCGTTAGGCGCCCCTGCACGCGCAACTCCCAACAGCCGGACAACCAGCGCGCCTTCTCCAACGCCGAATCCTGCGCGGCCACGCTCAAGCCAAAGACAGCCACTAAAATCGATCGCACCACGTTCGACACTCCTCAAGAGTTTGCGCGCAAGCTACCTGGCTCGGCCACGCTTGAATTGGACAAACGCGACATCAAGCCGCTGCTTCGTCCTCGCCGGCGAGTATCGCGCGAGCCAGTTCCGGCCCATTGCCAAAGAACTCAGACGGTGGCGCGCCGGCGAACTGGCGGAAGTCACGAATGAGATGCGCCTGATCGAAGTAGCCCGCGCGCAAAGCGACGCGCGCCCAAGTCCCCGGCGGAGCACCGTCCAACATGCGAAAGGCGCGACGGAATCGCAGCACGCGACGCATCACGTTAGGCGACAAGCCGGTATTCTCACGGATCTTGCGTTCGAGCGTGCGTGCTGTCACACCAAAGCGATCGGCGATGAGACCAACCTTCGGCCCAGGGGTTGTGTCAAGTGAGCGCACCACCGCGCTCGCTAGCGCGTCAGGTGTGTGCCTAACGAAGCGAGCAAGCACATGTGCAAGCGCCGCAGCGCGGGCTTCCGGCGCGCGAGCGCGCTGCGCCGCGGCGTAAAGCGCGACCGACAGCTTCGGCACCACAACATCGAGCGACTCCACACGATCGGTCAATTCGCTGAGCGGAAGCGCCAGCACCGAT
>CBQVAZ010000819.1:0-1871 GCA_967720205.1 uncultured Gemmatimonadaceae bacterium
GAATCGACGCAAGGTCGCCAATCTGTCGGTCGCCAATGAGATGCTCGACGGACGCAGGAAGGTCCGCCTGACGACGGCCGCGGTTGAACACCGTGACCTTGTGTCCGCGCTCGACAGCGTAGCGCACCTGATGCGGGCCCTGAAATCCCGTCCCGCCGAGGATCAGCATGTTGAGCGGAGCCGTTGCGGGCTGTGGGGATAGTTCTATGTCTGGAGTCAGGGCGTGGGCCGAACCGGTACGAGCCAAGGGGCCTAACGCCATAGCGCCGAGCGCGGTGGCGCTCCGCTGAACGAAGTCGCGTCGGGATGACATGATGGAAGCTCCAAATTGAAACGCGCCAACAACCTACGACGCTGCACTCCGGTGCACCATGCGCCGGCGGGGTGGAGAAGCGATCGACGGCTGTATTACCGGGCCTCGTATCGAAGCCGAGGGTCGTTCAGTGGTGGTACCCGCGCTCCACGGCCAGCGCGTCGAGGGCGATAGTTTCGAGGTCGAGCTGCAAGAGGGCAGCGTCGCTGAGCGCGTCCAGTCGAGCGACGGCCTTCACGTAGAAGCCACAGCTCGCACAACACTCGGCGCGGCGGTGATCGACTTCGCCGTCCACATGCACGTACCTCAACTGCTTGTGATCGCGCTCACCGCAGGCTGGACATACGAGCCGCGCGAAGCTCCAGGCCGCGGTGCACCTGCCGCAGCGTAAGACGCGCGCGTCGCCCTCTTTGCTCCCACGCAACTCGGCGATGATCGGGAGCGACCCGCACCCGGGGCATGTCCCGCGGCTCCATTCTGCGACTGCAATCAGATCGCGAACTGCGGCGAGACCAGCGCGTAATGCCGGACGCGTCGCGAAATCCAGGTATGCGATCGCCTCTTGTCTCGTCGCGCTGCCAGGAATACTGCTCCATTCACCGGCGAGCGCGGCGTCACACAGCGCTGTTTCCCCAGTGATTGCGGCGATATCGCTCAAGTCACCACCGAGCGTCCTAACGTTAGCCGCGAGCGTCGGCCAATCGATCAGTGGCTCGCCGGCCAGCGCCGGGACGCCTTCCGCGAGTCGCACGCGCGCCGCATCCATGTTCGGAACGCCGTTAGGCAGCGCTGAGCTGAGCTCAGATGCGGCGTTCGCAACGCTGCGCAGGCGTTGAACGGCTACTTCGAACGTCATTGCTTCGGCTTCGAGAAGCGATCGACTGGAGCAGGGGCTCGCCCTGGCATGAGCGTTGTGTCGGCAGGACGCGGATCGGGGTGAGCGATCTGCGCCATGCGCTTGTTGCCGATGTCCGCGCCCGGACCGTCGTCGCGCGTGCGTTTGGCTTCTGGAGAACAGCTCGTCGCCATCAGTGCTACGGCCGCCAGGGTCACCAGCGCCCCCCTCACAGTTTCCACAGCGCGATGTTCGGCCATTGCGGGGCCATGATGACGGCGAAGCGAAGTAAGAGCCCGCCGGCGAGCACGCAGGTGGCGCCTAACGCAGGCCGACGGGACAGGGCGGCCGAGCGGAGGGACGGGAGCAGCAAGGGAAAGAGCAGGCCGATCCCGACGACGCCGAACCAGAACAGCACGCCGAATCCGCCCGTGATGAGCGGTCGTGCGAAGCGACCGAGCGTGACCAGCATGATGACTATCGCAAGCAGCTCGAGCACGATGATCCAGCGATCGGCAGCTTCGAGTTTGCGCAGCGACACGCCGGATTCGCGATCGTCGCGTCGTCTGAGAACGAGAATGAGCAGCGCGTACGCCGTCGATGCGGCGGACAAGAGGAAGACGGCGCCTAAGAGCTGAGCGTTGTGCCAGAGCGGAATGTTGGTTCCAACGAGAAGGACGCCGGTGTAGCCGCCGAAAAAGAGCGCGAAGAGCATCCCGATCA
>CBQVAZ010000820.1:0-1860 GCA_967720205.1 uncultured Gemmatimonadaceae bacterium
GAGCAGCATTACCGAAAGGGCCAGCTCGGCGACGACGAGTCCATCGCGCAACCGGCTTCCTTGTCGCCCGCCGGTCTGCCCGCGACTTCCTTCTTTGAGCGCCGCACTCACATCGACGTCAGCCGCGCGCAGCGCCGGAACGAGCCCCAGAAGGAATCCTGAGAGGAGCGATATCAGCACAACGAACGCGATGACAGTTCCGTTGACGCCGAAATGGAAGTAGAAGGGAACTTGATTGGGGTACATTGCCAGGAAGAGCCTGAGTCCCCAGGGGACGAACAGCACGCCCAGCGCCCCACCGGCGAGTGCGATGATGATGCTCTCGAGCAGCACGTGCCTAACGACTCCGCCACGTCCCGCGCCGAGTGCCACGCGGATGCCGATCTCCCGGCGGCGTTCGGCGCCGCGCGCGAGCATGAGGTTGGCCACGTTGGCGCAGACGATGAGCAGGACCATGGCGACAGCGCCGAGAAAGACAACGAGCGGGCGACGCATCTCGCCGACGACGTCGTCGCGCAGCGTGATCACGTCCGCCGACCATCCCTTGTAATCGTTAGGGTATGTTACCTCCAGCGTTCGCATGACCCGTTCGAGGTCCGCCCGCGCTGCCTGCACCGTCACGCCGTCCTTGAGGCGACCGATCGCGCCCGCGTAGAAGCGGCTTCCGTGATCTGCTTCGGCGGGGTTTTCGATCGGGAGTGGGCGCCAGGCCTGGCCAATTTCGGGAAAGCTGAAGCCCGGAGGCATCACGCCGACGACTGTATATGGAAGCGCATTCACGCGGATCGTCTTGCCTACGATCTCGCGATCCCCGCCGTAGCGGCGTTGCCAAAGGCCATGGCTCAAGAGGATCACGCGATCGTTGCCGGGTCGTTCTTCGTCGGCCGAAAAGTATCTGCCGAGGATCGGCGCCACTCCCATTATCGGAAAGAGGTTGGCGCTGACGAGCGCGGATTGCACTCGCTCGGCGTCGTTGTCACTGGACACCGTGATTGTGCTCCAGGTCCAGCTGCCGATGTCGGCAAAGGTGTGGTTCTGCTCGCGCCACGCAGCGTAATCCCAGAAGGAGATGTTGGTCCCGCGCACCGCGCGTTCGGGGATCGCGCCGTAGATGGCGACGAGGCGATCGGGGTCAGGATAGGGAAGGGGCCTAACGAGGACGCTGTGGACGATGCCAAAGATCGTAGCCGTTACAGCGACGCCGATCGCGAGGCATGCGATGGCGACACTCGTGAAGCCGCTGCTGCGGCGCAGCGAGCGCGCTGTCAGGCGGAGGTCATGCAGGAGTGTCATCAGTGATTCCTTGCGGCTTGTGCGGCGCGTCAGACGCCTGTCGATCTCCAGGCACTCGGCGCGGATCGCGGGGATGTCGCCAAAGAGGCGCGCTGCCTCGTCGCGTGCAGCGCCAGGCGAGAAGCCGCTCTGTGCGAGATCGCGCGCGCGCATGTCGATGTGATGAGCGAGTTCCTCGTCGACGTCGGCGCGAGGGTCCGTGCGTCCGAGGAGACGGAAGTGACGGCGCCAGGTGGCGCGGTCGCGGTCGGCCACTGATGGCTCGTTAGGCCGGGAGTGAGGTGGCGTCGAGCACTCGGCTGACAGCTGCGACGAATTGCGTCCATGCCGCTTGCTCGGTGCGCAGCTGCTGTCTTCCTTTGGCTGTCAGCGTATAGAACTTCGCCCGGCGGTTGTGTTCGCTGAGCTCCCACTCGCTCTTCACCCAGCCGCGTTCCTCGAGGCGATGCAGCGCGGGATAGAGTGAACCTTCACCGACTTGCAGTGTGGAGCCCGTGAGCTGCTCGATCCACCGCGCGACTGCATAGCCGTGCCCTGGACCCCACGTGAGGGTCTTGAGGATCAGAA
>CBQVAZ010000821.1:0-1860 GCA_967720205.1 uncultured Gemmatimonadaceae bacterium
AGCAGATCCGGCGTGAAGCGATCACGGGAAGTCAGGCAGCCGTGGCTGGTCGCGTTTTCGAGCGCGTCGCACCGTACTTGCCGGGTTTCGGCTACAATCCGAGGGACGTGCGTTTCGTCGGCGATCCTGTGGACTTCGTCGTCTTCGACGGACTGAGCGAGGGGAACGTGCGGAACGTTGTGTTCGTCGAAGTGAAGACTGGCTTGGGAGAGCTGAATGGAAACGAGCGACGAGTCAAAGCAGCAATCGCCGAGCGTCGCGTGGAATGGTCACTCTTCCGTGTGCAGGACGGTCAGCCGGATATCCCGGACGGCGATCTCGCCACTGAGTTGGACACGGTCGCGGAACCGCCTAACAAGGCAGCATCGCCGCCGTCGAGTCGTGCTGCGCTGATCGACCGCGGCCGCTTCTGATCCAAGCGCCGTCAGATACGCTGTTTTGGGCCAGTCTCGCGCTCTCGCTATTGGTCGCCGCCGTGGCCACCTTCCCCGTTGTGCGGTTGCTGATCGCGCGCGGCCGCGGCCACGCGGTCATCCACCAACACCATTTCCACTGATCAACAGCGAGCACCAACATGTCTTCGGAGATTGCACCCATGGAGCGAAAGACCGCGCACGATTTCGATCAGGATCTGCTCATTCTGTTCGACGCCTATGTGCACGGTGCGCTCGACAGACGCGGGTTTCTCGAACAGGCGTCCAAGTACGCCGTGGGTGGTGTGACAGCTGCGATGCTCCTCGAGCAGTTGAGCCCGAAGTTCGTCGAGGCCCAAGTGGTGCGGACAGACGACGCTCGCATCGCCGCCGAGTACATCGAATACGAATCGCCGAACGGCTACGGAAAAGCGCGCGGATACTTTGTGCGCCCGAACGGAGCTACTGGCAAGCTGCCTGGTATCCTCGTGATCCACGAGAACCGTGGACTCAATCCGCACATCGAGGATGTCGCGCGCCGATTCGGACTCGAGAACTTCGTCGCCTTCGCTCCCGACGCACTCTTTCCGCTCGGCGGCTACCCCGGCAACGAAGACAAGGCACGCGAGCTATTCCCGCAACTCGATCAAGCGAAAACACGAGAAGACTTCGTCGCTGGTGCCGCCTTTCTAAAAGGGCGTCCGGAGTGCACCGGTAAGATCGGCGCGGTTGGCTTCTGCTACGGTGGCGGCATGGTGAACTACCTCGCCACGCGTCTGGGCGGCGACCTTGCCGCCGGCGTCCCCTTCTACGGCTCTTCGCCGAACGTGGCGGACGTGCCGAAGATCAAAGCTCCTCTCATGATTCAGTCAGCCGAGGTTGATGAGCGCATCAACGCGAGCTGGCCAGCGTTCGAAGAGGCGCTCAAAGCAGCGAAGGTCACGTACGAGCGCTTCCTGTATCCCGGCACTCAGCACGGCTTCCATAACGACACAACGCCGCGCTACGACGCGGCAGCGGCCAAGCTGGCTTGGGAGCGCACACTTGCGTTCTTCAACAAGAACGTGCGCTAGCCCGCCAGTCGCTACTGCACCACGTTAGGCGGCTTGACCGTCATGCCGGCGTGCCGCGCGGCGAAGGCCCAGATGTCTGCCAGCTCGGCGATGCGCCGGTCGAGCGGCCTGTACCCGTGACTGCCCTGCGCCTCGACACGGATCAATACGGGCCGCGTGCAGCTGGGCGTCGCCGTCTGCACTTCCTGCATCGCCGCCGCGAACTTGAATGAGTGGCTCGGAACGACACGGTCGTCGTGATCCGCCGTGGTCACCAACGTTGCCGGATAGCAGACGTTAGGCTTGATGTTGTGCAGCGGTGAGTAGGCCTTGAGGTACTGGAATGCTTTAGAGTCGCTCGCGGCGCCGTACTCAGTAGCCCACGCGGCGCCGCC
>CBQVAZ010000822.1:0-1857 GCA_967720205.1 uncultured Gemmatimonadaceae bacterium
CCCGGCTGCGCGCGCCTCGACGAGCGCCGCGTTGGCCCCTTCCTCGACGAAGATCCGATGCGGATCCTCATATCGAATGATCTCGTGGTGCTGCACGAGGTCGATGCAGTCGGTCCGAAGTCGCCGGAGCGACTCGTTCAATTGTCGCTCTGCCTCGCGCTTGGATCGGCCATCGATCTTTGTCATGAGGAAAGCCAGGCTGCGATATCCGTCACCGAGCGCGTTCCCCATTCGGATCTCGCTCGCGCCGTCGTTGTAGTCCCAGGAATTGTCCATGAAGTTGACACCCTGGTCGATCGCGCTGCGCACGATGCGAATGCTGAGCTTCTCGTCGACACTGTTGAGGCCAAGGTGCCAGCCGCCGACGCCGATCGCCGAGACGCGCTGTCCCGTGCGGCCGAGGACTCGGTGCGGAATGGCTGCGTGCGCCGGATGCTCTGACATGCTGTTCTCCGCTTTTAGGTCATGCGCGCCGTGGCGACGTTAGGCGCGGCTCGCGGGATCCTTTTGCCGCTGGCGCACGTCGAGTCGCTCGGCTTCGCCTTCCGCTAGCACCTTCGCGTTAGGTGCCGACAGCCCGCTGGCCGGCGTCAGCTGCTCGTCGCGCGGCTTGCGACGCACGAACCAGAGGAGCCAGAGCAAGAGCGGCGGTCCCACGATCCAGAGGGCGATCGCCGTCAGGGAAGCCGCGCCGCTCCAGGCGGTCGCTCCATCGGCAAGGACCGTGACGTTCAGTCCATTGTCGCCGTAGCTAGCGTTGATGCTCCCTGTGGCATCGGCGCTCGTGGCGCGCAAGATAGGCGGGATGGCGGGACCGAGTGTAACGCCGGCCAGGCCTACCCAGTAGGTGAGCCAAGAGACGAGGAGGTGGCGCGGACGCCAGCGGCTGAGTGACCAAACCATAAGCCTGTTACGGATCTGGCCGCCGATATGTGACAGTCACGACGGGCGTGGCGGCGTACTTCGAAGCACGTTCGCGACGTGATCTACGTCTCGCACGGTGACCTCAAGCTGGCGGGCTTCGTCGAGCGTCGGATCGACGCTTCTGCCCTTGGAGAAAGCCTAACATGATCAGTCAATTGCGCTATGTCGCTTTCGCCGCGTTTGGCGCGTTTGGCGCGTTTCTGTGTGCTACATCAGCCGCCGCACAAGGTGGAAAATCGAACCGCCAGAGCGACAAATCGGTTGACGTGGCCGTGAACACCACGGTCGTGCTTACGACCGATTCTGAATTGCGCATTATTCGCGAGTATTATCGAGCATCGGGTCACAAGCCCAAGCCCTTACCGCCCGGCATTGCAAAGAACCTCGCGCGCGGCAAGAAAGTGCCACCGGGCATCATGCGTACGCGCCTGCCTAACGACTTGCTGGAGAAGCTTCCGGCGCGTGACGGCTATGAGTGGGCGCTCGCGAACGATGTTGTTCTGTTGATCGACGTGAGCGGCATCGTGCGCGATATCGTTCGCAGCGTTTTCTAGCGCCTCGCTCAGACACCACCTAATAGCGCCTCATGAGGGGAAGCGGTGGCATGGACGCCATCGACGAAGTGGTGTGCTAGGATGAGTAGTTGAAAAGTTGGAAGCGATAGGACCGGCAGTGCAACTATACTTGCGTGGGCAACTTTGTTGCGCCGCGGGACTCAAAAGACGATGCACGACTCGCCGCAGCTGGGCTCTCGTCGGTATCGCTGTCCAGCAGCTCGTCGTGGTGAAGAAGGTCGCCCAAGCGCGCAGCGCGGCCGAGCAGGTATGGCACCGATGTGACCACAACGTTGGACCGAAACAGAAAAGCAGTCTTCACGAAGAGCGCCGTCTTGTTGTGAAGCAGATGCTCCCACCATTTGTGCGGCACGACCTC
>CBQVAZ010000823.1:0-1856 GCA_967720205.1 uncultured Gemmatimonadaceae bacterium
AGGAACATCGAGTAGCCGTCGACGAGCGGAATGACGCGGCCGAAGTGGCCCCCACCAGCCGTACGCTCGCCCACGATCGTGACGCGGCCCGCGGCCTTGAGGCCGAATGTGAATGACTCGCCCGCGGAAATCGTGCGTCGGCTCGTAAGGATATAGACGGGAATTTTCGTTAGGCGCTTTCCCGGCACTTGGTCCAGCGTCCAGCGCTCCTGCGGCGCGCTCATACCGCGTGCGAAGGAGCTGACAAGGTGCGTTGGTTTGTCGAAGAGATACGTCGACAGGTGCCGGATCATCGGCGGCGCGCCGCCAACGTTCCGACGCAGGTCGAGCACGAGCGCGCTGACATCGGCGAATGCCGCCATCATGGAATCTGCCCGCACTAGAGCGGCAGGATCATCGGAAAACATCAGCACGTCGACGTAGCCGATGTTGCCCGGCAGGATCTCAATGCCTTCGAGACCGTGCGTGTTCCCCGCCGCAGTGCCTGACGAGCCGGGGCGACGCCGCACTAGCCGTGGTGTTGATGCCGAAGCCGGCGCGGCTTCTTCGTGCACGAGGTACAGGTGCTTGTCGTTACCGACGCGCTGCAGGAACTCACCGATGGTTCGGGCGAGCACCGCAGGCTCGCGAGGTGCGTCGAAGTCGCCGCGGCGCAGTGCGATGAGCAGGCTATCTCGCAACGCTCGGCCGCGCTCTTCATAGATGTAGCCGTTCACGAGTGAGTCGCCGACGGCTTGCACGAGCGCCGCTCGGACTGCGGGACCTACAGCGGCTTGCGCTTCGAGCGGCGAGGACCGAAGAACGAGCATTGCCACGAGTCCGAACGCAGCCGCAGCAACTGCGGTTCGCGTCTTCTTGCCAGGACTCGACCCACGAACGCGGCTCAGAACGTCAGCGGCCAGCGGTCGCGTGACGAGACTGTCGTCCATCGCATCGAGAACCGCTACGATGTCGCACCCGGCGTCGGCGAATCGACGTCGCTGCGTCTGCGCCATCGCCGACCAGAGCTCATGCAATTTCTTCGAGAGGCTGCGTCCTTTGGTTGTGAGCGCGACAGCTCGTCGGCGCGCGTCCTCACGATCGCGCGCTGACGACAGGATGCCCGCGTCGCGCATCTCGTCGGTAATGGCGATGACCGCGGGATGCGTCAGCTTGAGAGCGTCCGCGATTTCGGTGATGCCGAGCGGGCCGGACTCTTCGAGTAGGAGATAGGTGCTCGCCCAGCGGGCGCGGAACGGAAGACCGAGCGCTTCGTAGCATTCCTCGCCAACGCGGAGGAAGTGCTCGGTGAGACGGCGGAAGCGATGGTCCAGAACGAGGGCGCCGAGGTGACGGACGTAGTCCATCAGAAACTCCGTAAGCAGTTACGTAAATGCTAACCGATCGGCCCTGCGATCGCAAGCGGATTCGCGCGCGGTCCGGTTGGGCCGATAAGACCGTCGCGGCTGGCTACTCCCGTCGCTGCACCCGAGCAATCTCCGGCTAGTCGTGAAGCGCTACGCCGAACATACTTGCCACGCACATTGAGCCTCGGACCACGAGTACACTATGCACACCCGAAGCGTCGTAATGGCGGCACTCGCCTCACTCGCCGCTCTGCCACTCGTTAGGGCACAGACGAGTTATCCAGGCCGCACCTGGCCAACCACCGACGCTAAATCAGCCGGTGTCAACGCTGAAGTCCTGGACAGCATCGACTCGGAGATCAAAGCCGGCCGATACGGGTACGTCGATCGCTTCCTCGTTATTCGCCGCGGGAGCGTCGTCTACGACAAGGCGTATCAGCACGACTATGATCGCATCTACCACGATTCGGCGCTCATCAGCAGCCCGCTGAACCCGCACCACCTAACGGG
>CBQVAZ010000824.1:0-1853 GCA_967720205.1 uncultured Gemmatimonadaceae bacterium
GTGGTTGCGGCTGGAAACGTAGCAAGCGCGCCGTTATTCAGATCGGTCAGCGCCGGAGCCGAGCATACGTGCGCGATCGGCACTGACAACGAGACCTACTGCTGGGGCTCCGATGTCCTGGGTATGCTCGGCAATGAACTGCAGGCTGAGTTTCGCGCGACGCCGCAAAAGGTCGCGGTTCCACGCTAAATCAGGCCGGGAGTCCGAGCGAGCAGCGCACTCTCGTTAGGCGTCGCTCGCTCGGGAGCATGAATTCGCGACCTGGTCTGGTTGGTTGGGGGGCCGACTACTTCTTCGGCTGCGTCGTCTGCACACCGTCCATCGCCCAGAAAAACTTCTTGAACGGCTTCGCTTCCGGCCACACCTGATCCAGCGTCTCGCCGTCGTACACCACACCGCTCTTCACCACATAACGAATGTCCGTCGAGTTGCGGATGTTCGTGAGTGGATCGCTGTTGAGTACTACCAAATCGGCGAGCTTGCCCGTGGAAATAGAACCGACGTCTTTATCGACGCCGATGAACATCGCGGGGAAAATCGTCGCCGTGCGCAGCGCCTGCATCGGCGTCATCGCACTCGCCATCTGCCACAATTCGAAATGCGAGTCGATGCCTTGCAACTGACCGTGCGCGCCGATCGTACCGTAACCGCCCGCTGCGACGACGTCAGCTACACCCTGAGCAGTAATCGGGAACGGATATGAGGTGACAGGACGTAGCGTCCGCCGCTGTGTGTGTGGATAGAGCCAGCGCCACGGAATGAAGCGCTGCAGCTTCGCGTTCTTCCACAAATCCGTTTCCTGATAGAAGAAGTCCTCGCCCCACGGTCCTGCCCCACCGACGTTGAGCGTCGGTGAGTAGAAGAACTCAGCTTTGCCCAAGAACTGCGCGACGTCGCGGTACAACGGCAGCGTTAGGATCGGATGCTCGCATCCCGTGTGTCCGTCCATCGCGATCGCGATGTACTCCAAGTGGTCGGCGTCGCCTTCGCAGGTGACGTTAAGACCAGCTTCGCGCGACGCTTCCACTGTTTTTTGTCGCTGATCTCGGCGGCGCTGTTGATACTCTTTGATTGCGGTCGCGCCGTATGTCTTCAAGCGATTCACTTCGTGACGCGCGTCTTCATAGGTATCGATGTTGCCGCGGCGCGCGGCGTTACCAGTCGAGATCGAAGGGCCAGTGCTGTACATGCGCGGCCCGAGCTGCAGCCCCGCTTCGACGTTCTCCGCCATGACGAAGATCCCTTCTGGCGTACCGGATGGCTCGAGCGCTGTCGTTATGCCGTGCGCGAGGTTCGACGCCATCTCCCAACTCTGCTGCGACAGGATATCGCGCGCCTCGCGTGTCGTGTGCTTGTGCGCGTCGATGAGTCCTGGAATGATCGTCTTGCCACTCACGTCGACGCGACGCGCTCCGGCGGGAATCTGAACCGAGCCGCTCGCACCGACCGCGGTGATGCGTCCGTTCTCAACGACGATGTCGCCAGACGGGATTACGCGATCACCCTCCATCGTCACGATGCGCGCTCCGGTGAGCGCAACCGTGCCGTTCGCGCGCGCACGCGGAACCTGGAGACTGATGCGAACTGTATCCGTCTCACGCGTGGCGACGCGGTATCGGAAGAACCTATTGGCGCTTCCGAACTCCACGACGTTCGCGCCGCGCCAGTTCGGGAAATTGCCGCCCTCGACACTGAGCCGACGCGAGACAACGGCAGGGTTGTTCACCGTTAGGCGCAGTGGCTCGCCTGTCATTCCCGGCCATGCAAGCGGCGCGATGAAGACGTTGTCGCCGCGTGAATACGCGAGCCATTGACCATCTGGCGACAGCCGCGGGGACGCGCGAGAGCGCGCC
>CBQVAZ010000825.1:0-1851 GCA_967720205.1 uncultured Gemmatimonadaceae bacterium
TACGTGAGCCGCACACGATCCGTCGTGAGCCACTCGTCCTGCGCGTACACCGACGCCTGACTCACATCGATGAGCTCACCTTTGAAGGGCCCAGATCCGACGAAGGTGTTGAGCTTTATGCGATTCGGATTCGCAGGGTTCGTTTGAGTGAAGAAATCGTTCAGCGACGAGAACGTGCTGCCTGTGAATACGCCTGCCGGAAGGAAGAAGACGCCGTGTCTGAAAATGTTGAATGAGTTGAAGAAGCTGAACCCTTCGTAATTGGCGCCTACCGTGTAGACGTGACTCCCGCGGAAGAAGCTCAGGTTGTCGGTGAGCTGCAGGACGTCCTGATCGAGGATATTGTGAATGGAGAAGGGCTCGTGCCCCGCGGTCGCATAGGTGACACCGCCTTCGCCGATCTCGATCGTTGGGAAGTCGGTGCTGAATGGAGCACGGTGATCGCGGAAACGGTTGTAGCTCGCGAAGAGTCGATTGGCCATACCAGCCGCGCGCGAGTTCAGCTCGAACGCATATGACTGCAACTTGTTGTTGATCTGGTAGCCGGAGTTGCGGAACGGTAAACTGCTCTCGTTAGGTCCGCGGCCCGTGTTGGCGAAGCTGAGCACGAAGGGGTGCGGCGGCAGATCGCGCGAGGCGTCCAGATAATTGAAGCGGAAGATCGCCGCGTGCGCGTCACTGATGTTCCAATCCAGCTTCAGCAGGAACTTGTTGTTGTCCGTCTTGTGAATGAATCCTTCATAGGGCCCGGTATCGTAGCCGTACGTCGCCAGCCGGGCACTGATCGAATCCATCGTGCTCGCGCGCACGCGCGAGATACCAAAGCCAGGCGCGCCACGACTGGCAACAAAGTTCGTGCCTGGGTCCTCGGTGCGCTCGATCTCGCCGTTGAAGTAGAAGAACAGTTTGTTCTTGACGAGCGGTCCGCCTAGCGAGAGGCCGGATTGCAGGAACTTGAGGCTCGGGTTGGCGACGACTTTCGAGCCGCTGACTTCATTCCCCTGCAGGTTGTCGTTGCGCACGAATGAATAGACCGCGCCCGTGTATCGGTTCGTGCCGCTCTTGGTAACCGTGTTGATGTTGGCGCCTGTGAAGCCGCCCTGCCTAATGTCAAATGGGGCGATTGACACCTGCACCTGCTCCACGGCGTCGAAGGGGACCGGCTCCGCGTTCGCCTGACCGCCCGGCGCTGGATCGTCCAGTCCGAACGGGTTGTTGAAGTAAGAGCCGTCGAGCGAAATGTTGTTGTAGAGCCAGTTGCGGCCGCCGAAGGAGAAGTTGCCGTCGCTGCGAGGGTCCAATCGCGTGAGGTCGCGCGTGCTGCGCTTGATGGACGGCACCGTGATGACCAGCTCAGGCGCGATCGACGTGCCTGCGCCCGTGCGGCCCGCGTTCAGCGTGGGGTCGCGATCTGTCGTGATCGAAACGCCGGCGATCTGTACGGCACGACGCACCATCCTGAAGTCATGGCGCAGCGTTTGACCGAGGTCGAGGAAGACGCTGTCCCGCGTTTGAGGTTCGTAACCCAGAAGCGTGACCGTTAGGCGGTATGGTCCGCCGACACGGAGGTTCGGCAGGTTGTAGGCGCCAAGTGTGGTCGTGAGCGCGCGGTACTGCGTACCGCTCGGCACGTGTAGCGCGAGGACGTTGACGCGCGCGAGCCCGATGGCGTCTTCACCAGTTATGACGCCTGCGAGTGCCGCGGTCGTGACGCCTTGCGAGCGAGCGATTACAGGTAGCAGGAGCACAACGGAGAGCAGCAACGCATGCGATTTTCGCACTAGCGAGCTGAACGATTGCATGAATCGATCTCCGAGAGGGAATTGGTGGCGGCTACGCTACGCATGCGGG
>CBQVAZ010000826.1:0-1842 GCA_967720205.1 uncultured Gemmatimonadaceae bacterium
AGTAGATGGCTGCGGCGCGTATTGGTCTCCACGCTGAGCACTTCGGAAACCCGCGCGAGCGTGTTCACTTTGCGCAGGACGCTGTCCTCCCACTCCTTCAGCTGAAGTCGCAACGCCGCGCGCCGGAACACCGTCGCGAGAAAGAAGTCGCCGACAAACTTGAGCGAGTTCTCGATTCGCTCGACGTGCTCCGAGAATTCGATGTACAACGAGCTCGCCTCGTGCGACAGCTTTTCTGAATCGCGGCGAAAGAATGAGCGCAAGCGGTGGTGTCGCTCGATCGCGTCGTAGAGAGCGGTGAGGCGCTCGTCGAGCAAGGTGTCGAAATAGCGGAATTCCATAAGGTGCGTTGCGGCGAACTCCAGCATGTCCGCAACGTCTCGGCTTCCATCCGGATCGACGACCAATGCGCTGTTCCAGTCGATCACGGCCAGGTCGCGCGTCGAATAAGACAGCGAGCTGTCGAGGATCGGCCGTCGCACGTCTTCGGCGAGCGACTGGTTAGGCTCGCCGAGAATCAACGCCGGTATATCGACTCGGCTTGCCAGCTCGCTGGGTCGCTCCACGCCATTCAACCGCTCGAGAAAGTAGATGACGTAGTCCTCCATCCCCTGCGGGGCATGCGGTAGTGTCGCAGCGCCTTTCAGACTCGCTGCAAGCTCTTCGACCCGCCCCTGCGCGATGCCATCCACGTCATTGTCGTCCTCTACGCAAGCAGCCAGCTCGACGAGCGCTTTCCATGACGTTCCGGGCTCGATAGGCACACGGAATTGCAGCGACGCCACCCCGTAGCTCCAGACGCGCGCGAAGAGCTCAGCCTTCGCTTTGACTTCGCCGAGGCGAAGCTGCGTCGGCCCTAACGCGAGCGAAATGGGTGCGTCTCGCAAAATCAGCGCGTGACCAGTGCTGCGCGCGATTTTCAGTCGCGATGTGCTGCCAGCTCCCGTGAGCGCCTTTTCGATGCGCGCGAGATCGAATTCCTCCGCGACGTCGAAGATTCGGTAGATGAAGATGCTACCGCTGGCGATGGAGACGTCGGATGCTTGCACTGAGTTAGCCACGGTCGAGGAACGCGCGAACCAAGTTACATCGCGCTTGTTCGCTGCCCCTCGGCGATTTTCTCCTTTAGGCGTCGGATAAAACGCCCACCTTCCTCGCTGCTATAGCCACCGGCGCGAAATGCATCCGCCCATTGCGCATCGGACAGCCGAGCCAGCAAGCCGCATATCCAGCGCACATCGCTCGGCGTCACGCTCGAGTGTAGTTGCGGCTCCATCCAGCCACCTTCGAAGGCGAAGCGCACGCGGTTGCCGCGCACGCCGATGATGAACGGTTGTGCGTCGAAACCGTCGGGATCGTCTTTGGTGCCAAATGTCAGCCAGGCGCTCTTACCTAACGAGGCACCGAGGTCACGTACCATGTACCATCTGTTCAAGTCGGTGGTATCGTCTTTCACGGCGTAGATCGGATTCTGAGCCCTTTTGAGGTCCCAATTGTTGAATATGACCTGCAATACGAAGAGTCCCGCGAGCTCGCGCGTTCCAAGGAACGGATTCTTGCGCCAGGACCAATCGCCAATCTTGTCCTGCGACTCGGGTTCGAGGCGGAAACGAGAGCGCGCCAAGACAGTGTCCTTTCCGTCCCGCGTTAGGGTCCATGTCGGAACGTAGTAAGTCCACGGTTGATGGTACCCGACAGCCCAAACGACTCGCGACATGGCAACCTCAGCGCGCGCCTCAACGCCGAGCTTCACACTCCAGCGGTGGCCGTGCGTATCCTTTACGTCGTAACCGGAGTTTACTCCCGACCCTTTGTCTTCGAGATATTCGTAGCGCGCGCCCT
>CBQVAZ010000827.1:0-1839 GCA_967720205.1 uncultured Gemmatimonadaceae bacterium
CATAGAGGTCTGAGGTCAGAGTCTGAGGCGGCGCAAACGTACTCAGGGCTAGGGGATAGGGGATAGGGGCTGCCGGACGGAAGCTCTCGGCTAGTTGTGCCTGCCGTTCACGCGCGGCATTGTCTCGCCGCCATTATCGCGGAGTTCTCGTGTCGCAACCACGTTCGCTCGCTCTCGCGCTACTTCTCACGCTCAGCGCAGGTACTTGCACGCTCTCGCCGAGCGGCAGCCAGTCGCCGCTGACATCGGTCATCAACGACGCGTGGGAGTTTGAAAAGCGCGAGAATCCGCTCTTCGCGACCTCGACGGACGATCACCGCTACGACGCCGAGCTGCCGAGCATGGCGCCGACGGATCTTGCAAGACGCGAGGATTCGTTGCGCGCCTACTTGCAGCGTCTCGACGGCGTGGATAGCGCGCAGCTTTCCGTACGCGATCGGATCAACCGCGCGATGCTGCGCGATCGCCTCGATAACTGGCTTGCCGGTCTCACGGCAGAAGAAGATCGCATCCCGATCCTCGCGGACGACGGCTTCCACATCGATCTCGCGCAGCTGCCAACGTACGCACCGCGCGCGACGGTTGACGACGTCGAGCACTATCTCGCGCGCTTGCGGCAGGTGCCGCGCTACTTCCGCGAGTATACGGCGTTGATGCGACGCGGCATTCAATCGCATTACACGATGCCACACGTGGTGCTCGAGGGGTACGATGTGACGATCGCCACGCACATCGTTGACGATCCCACGGCGAGCGTTTTTTATCGCCCGTTGACCCTGCTTCCGGCGGCCATGCCGGACAGTGCGAAGGAGCGCCTGCGTAACGTGGCGCGCGAGGTGATCCGCGATTCAGTCGTCAGCGCGTATCGGTCGTTCCTGAAATTCATGGACGACGAGTATCGGCCAGCGGCACGCCTAACAACTGCAGCGCGCGATCTACCGGGCGGCGATTCGCTGTACCGACGCAAGGTGCGCTTCTTCACGACGCTGGACGTCTCGCCCGATTCCGTGCACGCGTTAGGCCTCGCCGAGGTGGCACGCATCGAAGCCGAGATGCAGCAGGTCATGCAGAAGGTCGGCTTCCGAGGCAACCTCCAGGCCTTTATCACGATGCTGCGCACGAATCCGCGCTTCTACGCGAAGACGCCTGACGAGTTGTTGCAGTACGCGTCCTGGATTGCCAAGCGCATGGACGGCAAGCTCCCTTCGCTTTTCGGCCGCCTGCCGCGCCAACCGTACACAGTCGAGAAGGTCCCGGATCATCTGGCGCCGAAGTACACGGGCGGACGCTACATCGGCTCTCCGATTCAGGGTCCGGAGCCGGGCCGCTACTGGGTCAACACGTACAACCTCCCGAGCCGGCCGCTCTACGTATTGCCGTCGCTCACGCTTCACGAGGCGGTTCCGGGGCACCACTTGCAGGGTGCGTTAACGCAGGAACTCCAGGGGCTCCCTGATTTCCGCCGGTACACGTACATCAATGCGTATGGCGAGGGTTGGGGCCTCTACTCCGAACGGTTAGGCATCGAGGCCGGGATGTACACCGATCCGTACGCGGACTTCGGCCGATTGACATACGAGATGTGGCGCGCCTGCCGGCTCGTTGTCGACACGGGGCTCCACTGGCAACGCTGGTCGCGCGAACAGGCGATGAAGTATCTGGCCGATCGCACTGCACTCTCGCTGCACGAGGTTCACACTGAAACCGACCGTTACATCTCGTGGCCCGGTCAAGCGCTGGCCTACAAGATGGGCGAGCTGACGATTCGCAAGTTGCGCGGTGAAGCCGAACAAGCGTTAGGAGCTCGCTTCGATGTGCGCGGCTTTCATGACGCCGTGC
>CBQVAZ010000828.1:0-1839 GCA_967720205.1 uncultured Gemmatimonadaceae bacterium
CTACGGCCGCAACGTCGCGACGCACATGAGCAGCGGTCTCAGTTTCGGCGCCGCTGTCGTGAAGCACGTGAACGTCCCGCTCATTTCACCCTGGTTAGGCTCGCGCGAGTTTCATTTCGCGACCGCAGTATTGCTCGGCGATCCCACACTGCGGCTGCGTCCGTGATCAAAGGGATCATACCCCTTTCGCGCTGCTTATTCAGATCGTACCGCTGCGACAGCCGGCACGTGAGCTGCTCGCATCGCCGGAATAGCCGCGGCGCACGTCGCCACGACGGTGAGCAAGACGACCACGGCGGCCAAGGTAACTGGGTCGGTTGGACTGACGCCAAAGACGAGCGCGCGCATCGAGCCCGATAGCGCGATCGATCCAGCGAGACCGAGTGCACTTCCGATGACCACGACAGTCAGGATCTGGCGCAGCACCAGCCAAACGATGGCATTCCCGTCGGCGCCTAACGCCATGCGGATGCCGATCTCCTTCACTCTCTCCTGCACCGACTGACTGACCAAGCCGTACATCCCCACGCTCGCCAAAGCGAGCGCGACGATCGCAAAGATTCCGATGAGGAACATGGCGGCGCGGCGCTGCAGCACGGCATTGCCGAGGGCCCGCTCGATCGTGCTGATCAGGTACAGCGGCTGGTCCGGATCGAGGCCCTTGGTGGCGTCGCGGATCGCTCCTAATAACGCCATCGGTTCTCCGGCCGCACGCACCTGGATGAAGAGCTGGTTGTTTACCGCTACACGCTGCTGCCTAACGTGCATGAAGACTTCAGGCGCGGGGTCCACTTCGAGTCCGCGGTTTCGCACGTCCGCGACAACGCCGACGATCTCGACTTCGGTTGCCTGATCTCCGCTCCTGAGGACGATACGCTCAGTGACCGGCGATCGGCCGGGGAAAAAGCGCCGCGCGAGTGTTTCGTTGACGACGGCGACGAGCGGCGCATTCTCCGTATCGCGATCACCGAACAGCCGCCCGGCCTGCAGACGATAACCGAGCGTCGCGAAGAAGTCGGCCGTCGCATTCGTCATGTCGACGGTACGCGCCGCGCTCAGCTCCGGCGTCTCACCAGCCAGTTGCAGATTGGTCTGAAAGGTGTTGATCGGCGGATATTGCGTCGCTGCCGACGCATTCTTGACTCCGGGTATCGCACGGAGCCGCTCCGTCAGCTGCTCGAAGAATGGGCCCACCTGCTCCATCTGATACGCTTCGCGCGCCAGCGACAGCCGCGCGGTGAGCACGCCGCGTCCATCGAAACCCAGATCGACGCTCTGCAGCCGGTTGAACGAGCGTAGCAGAACGCCGGCTCCCACCAACAGCACCACGGAGAGCGCGACTTGCAGCGCGAGGAATCCGGCGCGCAGACGGCGGCCACGCTTGCTTAACGTGGAGCGCTCACCGCTCTGCCCCAGCACGGCCGTCGTGCGGCTGCGCAACACCTGCGCGATCGGCGAGGCACCGAAGAAGATCGCCACGACCAGCGATACGAGTAGCGTGAAGCCGAGCACGCGCGGGTTGAGCGCGATCCGGATGCCGAGCCCGGAGACCTCCTCCGGGAGCGCGGCGCTCAACGGCCCCAGCGCTGCCCACGCGATCGCGAGACCGGCGGCGCCGCCACCTAACGAGAGAAGCAAGCTCTCCGTGAACAGCTGACGCAGCAGCCTGTGCGCGCGAGCTCCCAGCGCCTGTCGTACCGAGATCTCGCCCGAACGTTTGGCGGCTCGAGACAAGAGCAGCGACGCGACGTTCGTGCATGCGATGAGAAGGAGCAGCGCCACGGCACCCTGCATGGCAAATCCCGCGAGCCGCAGCTGGAACATGCTCGTCGTCGCCTC
>CBQVAZ010000829.1:0-1837 GCA_967720205.1 uncultured Gemmatimonadaceae bacterium
GCGCGCCCTGCTGAGCGAGTCGGCAGTGGCGCCGGCTGCCTGAAGAGCGTCGACTGCGTCATGGGTCAAGAGAGGCGACCGCGTTAAACGGAGCCTGATGCACGCGCGTTAAGATCGTCAACGCCGTTAAGATGTCGGGCAGACGTTAGGCACCGTTTCACGCTGTTGACGGCTTTACGCCCGCGTGTGCGTCCCGTTTAACGTGCCCGCCTCTTAACCCATGACGCTGTCGACGCAGTTGGGTGGGGCCGGGAATCCTCCGTGCCCGCCCGCACGTATTAGGGCCATGAGCGTCCTCCTCCTCGGTCTCGTTTTGCTCCTGTGCTTGTTCCTCGTGCCTCTGGGGCTTCCGGGAACCTGGCTCATGCTCGGCAGCGCCATCGTCTACGACATTCTTGTGCCGACCAATCCGATCGGCTGGTGGGCGATCGGGATGGCGACGGCGTGCGCTGTCGTCGGTGAGGTCTTCGAGTTCACGGTCTCGGCCAAATACACGGCCAAATACGGCGGCTCGCGGCGGGCGGGCTGGGGCGCGATCCTCGGCGGCATCGCCGGCGCCATCGTCGGCGTTCCAGTGCCTGTAATCGGGTCGGTGATTGGAGCGTTCGTTGGCTCATTTGTCGGCGCGCTTGTCGCCGAGTTCACGAGGCGCGAAGCAACGGCCGGATCGGCGACCCGAGTTGCCACGGGCGCCCTCGTCGGGCGTGTGGTTGCCACGGCGCTCAAGCTGGCCCTCGCGGTTGCGATGGCGGTGCTGCTTTTTGTTGGCGCTATAGCCTAAAGACTCGGGGTTGGGGGTTGGGGTATGGGGGATAGGGTCGCGCGGTTTCCGATTTCATCGCGGAGAAGCCATGCACTCGAGATCCGTGGCGCTAAGCGCGTGCCTAACGTTTCTTCTCGCTTCCAGCGTCCAAAGCCAGCCCGCTGCCGGCACTACGGCGATCGTCGGCGCGACAGTCATCGACGGCACCGGCGCTGCCGCGATCCCTGACGCGACGGTCGTAATTCGTGGGACTAAGATCGTGGCCGTGGGCCCGCGCGCGAAGGTTCAGGTGCCTAACGGGGCGCGCGTGATCGACGCGGCGGGGAAGTTCGTCACTCCAGGCTTCGTCGACACGAACGTGCACGTGTCGATCTATAGCGGGCTGGAAAACTTCGCGCGCTATCAGGATCGTTTCGCCGACGTGGCCATCGAAGCCGCGCAGCTGCACCTCAAGCACGGCATCACGACGATCCGCGACTCGTACGGCATGTTGAGCGCCCTCAAGACGGCTCGCGATGCCTTCGCGAGCGGCAAAATCATCGGCCCGCGCATGTACTTCGCGGGAAACATTGTCGGCTGGGGCGGCCCGTGGTCACTCACGTTTACCGGCCGTCCGCCTGAGAATCTCTCGCTCCTGCAAGAGCAGATGAACGATCTGATCACGGAAGGCGGCGGCGAAGAGCTGGTGCACATGGAGCCCGATTCGCTCCGCGTCGCGATCAACGCGTATCTCGACAAGGGCGTCGACTTTCTCAAGTACGGCGGGACGAGTCACTTCGGCGGCCCGATCCAGATTGGATTCAGCGAACGCGCGCAGCAGGTGATCGTCGACGCGGTTCACAAGCGCAACAAGATCGCCGAAACGCACTCGACGACGGCGGAAGGGTTGCGCATGTCGATTCTCGCCGGCGTCGATCTTGTGCAGCATCCCGAAGTTCTCGACATCCCGATGTCGGACGAACTCGCGGATCTTTTGATCGAACGCAAAGTCGTATGCGCGATGCTGGCGAACACGATCACGGGTTCACCGTGGACGGCCTACGTTAGGCAGAAGCAGCGTGACGACAGCACGCG
>CBQVAZ010000830.1:0-1836 GCA_967720205.1 uncultured Gemmatimonadaceae bacterium
GCCCGCGATGCGCCTAAGTTCCTCCGCCACAATGCGTACCGTTCGCACAGCGGTCATACTGCTGCTCGGTTGTTGCGTCTCCACAGGCGGAGGTGCACAGACGCCTGCTCCCTACCGCGACGCACAACGTCCGGTAACCGAGCGCGTGCGGGACCTCCTCGGCCGCATGACGCTCGAGGAGAAGTTCTGGCAGCTCTTCATGATTCCGGGTGATCTGGATGATCCCGCGCATGACTATTCGCGCGGCGTCTTCGGTCTACAGATCGCTCCTGCGCCAAACGTTACGCAATCGAACGCAGCGCGTGCGCACGCCGATCGCATCAACGCGATCCAGCGCTTCTTTGTCGAGCGCACGAGGCTCGGCATCCCGATCATCCCGTTCGACGAAGCCCTGCACGGATTCGCGCGCGACGGCTCCATCATGTTTCCGCAGGCGATCGCGCTCGCTGCCACGTGGGACAGCGCCCTCGTCAGGCGTGTCGCCGAAGCCATCGCGCGTGAGACGCGGAGCCGAGGCGTTAGGCAGGTCCTGTCGCCCGTGGTAAATATTGCCGATGACGTGCGCTGGGGGCGCGTCGAGGAGACGTACGGTGAAGATCCGTTTCTCACCTCGGTCATGGCTCGCGCCTTTGTCGGCGCGTTCGAGCGCGCAGGCGTGATCGCCACGCCGAAGCACTTTGTGGCAAACGTCGGCGCTGGTGGCCGCGATAGCTATCCGATCGACGTGAGCAATCGCTTGCTCGAGGAGCTGTACTTTCCTCCGTTTCGCTCTGCGATCCAGCAAGCCCGGGCGCGTTCCGTCATGACGGCGTACAACTCAGTCGATGGTCTTCCTGCTACTCAGAACAGGCCGTTGCTCACACAGAAGCTCAAGCGCGATTGGGCATTCACAGGATTCGTGATTTCCGATGCGGCCGCGACCGGCGGCGCGACTGTGTTGCATCACACCGAGGTGAACACGGCCACTGCGGCAAAGCACGCATTCGAAGCGGGACTCGATGTCGTCTTCCAGTCGTCGTATGAGCAGCATCGTCCCTACTTGCGGGCAATTCAGGACCGCCTCGTCGCTGATTCAGTGATCGACTCGGCAGTTGCGCGCGTTCTGCGTGCGAAGTTCGAGTTGGGCTTATTCGAGAACGCACAGGTCGACCATGACTCCGCGGCATACTGGAACGGACATGCGACGCATCGCTCCCTCGCTCGTGAGGCAGCGCGCGCGTCGATCGTGCTTCTCAAGAACGAGCGCGAGACGCTTCCGCTCAAGCGTGGCATCAAATCGGTCGCTGTGCTCGGCGTCGATGCCAGCGAAGCGAGGCTCGGTGGTTACAGCGGCCCTGGTGTCAAAAAGACCTCGATCCTCGAAGGACTCCGCGCCGCACTCGGTGCATCAGCGACGATTCGCTATGCGCCCGGCGCGGGACGCCTAACGCCGGAGTACGAGGTAGTGCCAGCCGAGTATTTCTCGTCCACCGACGGCGAAACGACGAGCGCCGGTCTGCGTGGCGAGTATTACGACAACAATCAATTGCGTGGCATCCCACGCGTTCTCCGCAGCGACCCGCAAATCGATTTTCGCTGGACGCTCAACTCCCCAGCGCCTGGCATTCCGTTCGACTGGTACTCCGCGAGATGGTCTGGAATCTTGACCGCACCGGCGGGCGGCGTGCGTCGCATCGGCATCGAAGGGAACGACGGCTACCGTCTATGGATCGACGATCGGCTGGTGGTCGACAACTGGACCAAACGTTCGTTCGGCAGTCATCTGGTCGATCTGAGGCTGGCGCCCGGTTCAAAGCACGGTATCAAGCTGGAATACTTCGAGAGCACAGGCAACGC
>CBQVAZ010000831.1:0-1834 GCA_967720205.1 uncultured Gemmatimonadaceae bacterium
ACTGTGCGAATCGTTAGGGGGAACGGCTTCGGGAACGCCACGCGTCCGTCGGCGAAGCGGAGGAACTGGCTCATCGCCGCAAAGAGGTCGCGCGAGTTCCAGCTCTCCAGCTGCAGCTTGACGTCGTTGACGACGGCGCTCGGATAGTTGTCAGCCAGCGACGAGAGCGACCAATAGCCTAACAACTCGGACCAGGGCTTCCCGCTCTTGTTCACGAGATTGGCGATACCGTGATCGTTCCTTACCTGCACGAGCGAGCGGAGGAATAAAGCCTCGTCCTGCGAGTAGGCGTCCGTCACCCAGCGCGCGAACGACCAGGAGCTTCCGTAAATCGATCCGTCTGTTGACGCCGAGGAGAGTATCGAGCGGCGCTCGACGTTCTCGTAGTACGAGTACAGCCACACGAAGTGACCGAGGATCCCTTCGACGGGATCCGGGCACGTGCCGCTCGTCGAGGCATAGTCGCAGCGTGGACCATCGTTCCACCCAGCATCGTCTTTCCAGACGACGCGGTACAGCGATCGCGCCCACAGCTCCGAGGCTTGCTGCGCCGTGGCTTCCTCCAGCCAACTCTCTTCGAGCTCTTCGGCGTCGCGCAACAGACGCTCGGCGTAGGCCGTGATGTGCTTCGCCTCGTGAATGAGCGTGCCGCGCATGAAGCGTTGCCAGAGCGCGAGATTCAAACCGTTCGTCGCGTTAGGGTCGGGGACAATCGCGTAGAAGTATTCGCCCTCATTGCTCGAGGGGCAGATCTCCGACGGAATCCCCGTGTTGTCGAAAAAGTCGCAGATTGTGACGAAGCCAAGGATCTGGCCATTGAGATAGCCGTTGACGCGTTTGGAGAAGACGGCGATGAGATGCCCGTTGTTGTCGGTGAGCGAGTCGACAGCGAGCGGATCGCCGAATGAGCTCAGGAAACCGTACATCTGGCTGTCGAACTCCTGTCCCATCTTCTGGTACTCAGCGTCCATCGTGCCAGCGAGCGGCGCGAGCGAGTCCTCCACCATGATGATCTTGGGGCCGACATACACAACTCGGGCGCGCACGGTCTCGTAGGTACGGAAGTCGCTGAAGTTCGTGCGCATGCGCAGCGACAGCATGTCGCCCACGTTAGGCACCGGCTGTGCGGTCGCGCGCGAGAGTCGTGCGCCGCTCTGCGTGTCGAAGAGCGGGCGCCGGCGGCGCAGCGTGATCGGATTGCGGCGCGATGCCAGCAGCTGCCGATCCGCCTCGAGCAGATTTAGATGCGCCTGCTGTCTCTGCATCTGACGCTGCACTTCGGGCGGCAGCACCGTGGGGAATCCCTGCACCAGGCCAAAGGGCGCCGGAACACGCGCGCTCACGACGTTCGCCGCAGTGGTGCCAGTCGCCGCGCCGATGACCGAGAAGTTGGTGCGCACCGACGGCGAGTTGTCGTAATTGAACGCGGTGATGAGGTACGTTCCCCCGGTCGTGGAGAACTCGTTGCACATGAGGTCGGCCTGGCTCGTGTAGAGCAGCGACTCGCCGATGCCGAGCGTGCGCGTCGTTGCGACCTGCAGCCCAGCCGTGCCTAACGCGCTGTCGCCGTTGACGACGACGATCAGCGGCACGGGGCCAGTCGCCGAGCAGGGGAGCAGACCGGACGAAGGAACGGTGATCGTTAGGCGCGTCGCCGTCGCAGCCGTCACAGACACCGCTGTGGAATTCAGAAAGACAGTGTTCCCGGCGGGCGTCGTCGCGAAGTTCGTCCCGTCGATCGTCGCCGTAACCCCGGGCGTCCACGTGGCCGGTGACGTCCCAGTGATCGCGGGCACGATCAGACTGCGCACACGCAGCGATACGCTGTCACGCT
>CBQVAZ010000832.1:0-1832 GCA_967720205.1 uncultured Gemmatimonadaceae bacterium
GATCAGCTTTGCTGGAGAGATCGCTGCCTAACAAGCGCTGTGCTCCAGAGCATGCGCGTCGCCGCGCTGCACAGCTTTGGATCCTGCTCTTTCCAGGAGCCAATCGCCGAGTTGACAGCTGCTGGCTTGCGTGCCGCCGAATGATCGACGCCACGCACGATCCAGCCTTGGTTTCCTGGGTCGAGAGCGCCAACGATCCGGCGACTGATTTCCCGATTCAGAACCTCCCGTTCGGTGTCTTTGGTGTTGCCGCTGAGAGCGCACGAACCGGCGTCGCCATCGGCGACAGGATTCTCGACGTCGCTGAAGCCCTTGGGCTAAGTCTCTTCGAAGGAGAGTCGGAACGCGCGGCAGCAGTGTGCGGCGATGCGCTTAATCACTTGATGGCCCTGGGTGAGTCGGCCTGGACGGCTCTGCGACAACGCCTGAGCGAAATGCTGCGGAACGATACAGAACTCGGCGCGCGCGCTGCCGAGCACGCGAGCCGCATCCTCAAGTCGCCGCGCGACGTCGTTATGAAGCTCCCCGCTAGAATCGGCAATTACTCGGACTTCTACGCGTCGATCGCCCACGCTTCGAATGTTGGTTCCATGATGCGGCCGGACAATCCGTTACTGCCTAACTACAAATGGGTGCCGATCGGATATCATGGCCGAGCGTCTTCGATTGTTGTCAGTGGCACGCCCGTGAAGCGACCGCATGGGCAAACGAAAGCCGACGACTCGGCGGATCCGCGCTTTGGCCCCTCGGCTCGGCTCGACTATGAGCTGGAAGTCGGGCTATTCATCGGGCCAGGGAACCGCCTAGGGGCGCCGATCGCGATTGCAGAGGCAGGAACGCAGCTCTTTGGCCTGTCTTTGTTGAACGACTGGTCGGCGCGCGACATTCAGGCGTGGGAATACCAGCCGCTCGGTCCCTTTCTCTCGAAGAGCTTCGCGACGTCGATTTCGCCATGGATCGTGACGGCGCATGCGCTGAGTCCATTTCGCGCGCCGGCGCTCGAGAGGCGAGCCGGCGATCCGCGGCCGCTCCCCTATCTCAGCGACGCGAACGACGCGGCGCAGGGTGCATTCGACATCGGACTCGAGGTCTACCTGCAATCGCGCGCGATGCGAGATCGCGGACTGGCTCCTCAACGCTTGTCGCGTGCGTCGTTCGCCGGAATGTATTGGACGCCCGCGCAACTCATCGCGCATCACGCCAGCAACGGTTGCAACTTGATTCCGGGAGATGTGTTAGGCAGTGGTACCGTTTCCGGCGAACCCAAGGACGCTCGCGGCTGCCTGCTCGAGCTCACCTGGCGAGGGAGCGAGCCCGTCGCGCTTGCGTCGGGCGAGACGCGGCGTTTCTTGGAGGACGGAGACATCGTAACGCTGCGCGGCAGCTGCGAGCGACAGGGCTACCGGCGCATCGGGTTCGGCGAATGCTCCGGGGAAGTGATCGCGCCGGTGCCATGAAAACGATGCCTAACGCTTAGCAAGAGGACTTTACGCATGCAGTCGATCGAGACAGCCGACGCCCCGCGTCCAGCCGGACACTACTCCCAGGCGATTGTGCACAACGGCTTCGTATTCGTGGCCGGTCAACTCCCGATCGTGCCGGGCCAGAAGGAACACCGCCCTGGTTCGATCGCCGATCAGACTGAGCAAACACTCCGAAACGTCGAGGCCATTCTGCGAGCTGCGGGAAGCGGGTTGGATCGTGCTGTGTCGATGACGATCTACGTTTCGGACATGGACTATTGGGGTGAAGTCAACAACGTGTATATCCGCGTCATGGGGAGCCACAAACCCGCGCGCGCGGTGGTGCCCGTGAAAGAACTGCATTATGGA